>JAAWLQ010000195.1 GCA_022797995.1 Lachnospiraceae bacterium | reverse complement strand
AAATGGTCCACGGAAGCCGCATCCACCAGCAGGCGGGGCAGGCCGAAGATATCCCATGGCGGATCATCCATATGAATGGCCATTTTGATGTCACACTCATGGCACACCGGCATCAGCTGTTCCAGAAAATATTTCAGATTCTCCCAGAGCTTTTCTTTTGTCACAGGTCTGTAAGCCTCAAAGAGTTCGTCCAGCTTTGCCATGCGCTCCGGCTCCCATCCGGGAAAAGTCAGCCCGTGCATGTTGTTCAGAATATAAGAAGCCATCTCTTTGGGATCGTCGTGAATCTTATCCGCCTCATAATAGAGAGCTGTGGAGCCGTCCCCCACAGGATGGAACAGGTCCGTCCTTGTCCAGTCGAAAACAGGCATGAAATTATAGCAGATCACCTTCACGCCGAACTTCGCCAGATTGCGGATAGTCTGAATATAATTCGCAATATAGCCGTCCCGGGTGGGCAGACCGATCTTGATATCGTCATGCACATTGACGGATTCCACCACATCCATATTAAAACCATAAGGCTCCAGTGCTTTCTGTACCCCGGCGATCTCCTCCACTTCCCAGACCTCACCGGGCATCTTGCTGTGCAGTGCCCAGACAATACTTGTCACGCCCGGAATCTGCTTAATGTCCGACAGCTTAATGCTGTCGTTGCCTTCGCCGTACCAGCGAAAACCCATCTGCATACCCATAAAAACCCTCCTTTACATAGTCGTACAGTTTCCTCACTCCTGTCCCAGTTATTATACCAACTTTTTCCTTCTCATTCAATGCTTTATCGGAGACTCCCATGACTTTTTCTAAAGCTTTTTGCAAGGAACCAACCGTTGACTTATCTCTGCTGCTTTTTGTCTATCTGAATCAGCCTGGCATTCAGACTTTCCACAAATCCCTCCGGCATCATGGCCCCTGCCATTCCGCACATTTTCTCCGGCGACATGCTCTTCATCATATTCCACATGCCCTCCCCCGGTGTAATCTTCATATTGGTGGCCAGCTTCACGGCATTTGTCACGATCTCCATGGCTTCGGGACACTGGGCCAGTTCTTCCATGGTATCCCTGACGCTGTATTTCCCCTCCGGGAATTCCATAGGCGCCTTCAGGTCCAGATTACCTGCCAGCTTGAACCAGTTGGCCACGCCCTCCGCCCTTTCATTTACTTCCGGAAGCACATAGATATCCGGTTCCTTCTCCACCTTTTCCAGCGTCATGCTGTCTTTCAGGTCCCCCGCCTCTGCCGTCACAATATTGAACCCTTCCTCCAGCGCAACCTGAAATGTGAACACCTTGCTGTTGGTCTGTACTGCCACCGGCTTTCCATTGAGGCAGAGAGTCACTTTGGGCTGATTGGAATACACTTTAATCTGTGTGAATTCTCCCGCCCGCTGGGCATAACGTCTGCCACAGAGGTGAAGCATCGGCTCCTCGCTCCAATAGGCCTGATAGATATAATAGCTGTCCTTTTTCGTCTTCCGGTCCATGGTCACAAGGCCTTTGTTATTCCTGCCCGCCACACCGCCTTCGTCACGTGCCGCACAGCCAAAATCAAACATATTCCACACATGGCTGGACCAGATCCAGGGCCGCTCATCCAGCACCTTCGCCATATGCTCATGGTAAAGAGCCTGGTATTCCTCACTGTAATCCTTACAGGCCGGATTGGGACCATGGTAGGTGACAATGCCTTCGCATCCGTATTCGGATAATCCCAGGCAGATTTCCGGATGCTCTCTGTGGAAATGGTCAAGCCAGGGACCGTTATCCTCCATTTTCCCTCCATACCAGCCGAAATAGTGATTATAGCTCTCCACATCCGTAATTCCATGCATAGGGCTCTGCAGGGGCGTCATGGACACATGGGCTATGGTGGTCAGACGGGTGGGGTCAAGTTCCCTGCAGAGTGCGTTTAATTCTCTGTGATTCTCCACCAGCTGTTCGGAAATCCCTCCGATGAGAATCTCGTTGGAGATGCCCCAGAAGCAGATGGAGGGATGATTGTAATTCTGAATAATCAGCTCTTTCATCTGGCTGATGCAGTTCCGATGGGCTTCCGGATCCTGATTCATAACGCTGATGAAAGGAATCTCAGCCCAGACCACAAAGCCCAGGTCGTCACAGGCATCATAGAAATCCTGGGAATGCTGATAATGCGCCAGGCGGATTGTGTTGGCCCCCAGTTCCTTAATCATCCAGGCGTCCTCGTAATGCTCCTCTCTCGTGAGGGCATTGCCTTTGTAGAGCCGGTCCTGATGGCGGCTCACGCCCCGCAGAGGCGTCCAGACACCGTTGATGCAGAATCCTTTGTCCGGGTCACAGGAAAAGCTTCTCACGCCTGCTCTTACCGTCACTTCATCACAAGCTTCATTTCTCCTCTGCAATGTGGCCTTCACGGTGTACAGACAGGGATCGTCGATATTCCATTTCTCCGCATTCGGCACATAGACAGTCACCTTTGTCCGGTCCGCAGGACGCACTGCGGAGGCCACTTCTTCTCCCTCCTCGTTGAGAATGGAATACATCACTGTAAAATTCTCATCCGGATTTTTCACCCAGGAAACCAGCTCGAAAGTCGCTCCGCCGTCGTCGCAGGGCTTCGGCGTCACCTGCAGCCCCGGTCCCCCGTAATAATCCAGATCAAAATGCGTTTCCGGCACACTGATCAGGTTGACGCCTCTGTACAGCCCGCCGTAAAAGGTAAAATCCGCCGCCTGAGGATATACGCTGCTCTTATTCTCGTTACTGCAGGCAATGACCAGGAGATTCTCCCCCTCTTTGGCACACAGTTGTGTAATGTCCGCCCGGAAAATGGAATAACCGCCCTCATGATATGCCGCCTCTTTTCCGTTTACATAGACAGAAGCCTGCTGTCCTGCCGCCAGAATCTCCACATACACCCTGCCTCCCGCCAGCGGCTGTTCCGGCGTCTGAAAGCTTCTGGCATACCAGCATCTTCCCCGATAATACCCACCGTTGCCGTCATGCCCGTCCACCGCGTTCCATGTGTGGGGCAATTCTACTTCCTCCCAATCCAAAGGCAATGTCTCCGGCAGACCCACATCTTCTCTGGCAAATCTCCAGTTTTGATTCAAATTGATTGTATTACGCATGTTATCTCATTCCTCCTGTTTCATCCCATGATTGCCGGAACTATCTGTTTCTTTCCTGTAACAGTTCGATTCCCACATGAACTGCCGTCATTTCATCTGTAACCGTTCAGACAGTCCCGAACTGTTACTTTCTTCTCTCAGTATACCCGATTCTCTCAATAACATATCTGTCCTTTGTAAACTTCCCGCTCCTCCACAAGTCTGCGGGACGGAAGACAGCGTGAAAGGGATCTGCGCTTCAGCTCTGCTGCAGTTTTATCCCAAATCCCTCGTATATTCCCACCGGAACCTCCTCCCCGAAGGAGTACTGTTCCATCGTCTCCTCTTCAAACTGATACACTGTCACCAGTTCTCTGCCCGGGTCCACAATCCAGTATTCTCTGACGCCGGCCGGGCGGTATTGAAACAGCTTGATGAAATAATATGTCCGCTGTGGTACAAATCTCTTCTTTTCTCAATGCATCCATCTCTCTGACCTCCTTCGATATCATCACCCTTTTTTGCCAGATTGTTTTCGCAAATTCATTTTTTCCTGTCAGGCATAACCTTTTCCCACGCCAACTCTGCCAGCCGGGCGCAATGTACATTTATTGTCTCGTCCTTTGTCATTTGTATTCTTCCGCATTGTAATTATAACAATTATCCGGCGGAAATTCAATGCGGAACCAAAGGAACAAAATATATGCAATATGTAGCACATATAACATGTAATGAATGTGCAACATTTTATACTGATACTAAAATATATTTAAAAGGACTATACTGTCAGGAGGAGTTACAAATGATTTCCTATGAACCGCTGTGGGCTACCATGGAAAAGCGTGGAATTACCAAATATCAGCTTATCTACCACTGGGGGATAAGCAGCAATACGTTGCGAAGAATGGGGCATGGGGAGCCTATAAGCTCCAACACCCTGAATGAACTGTGCCTGATACTTCAATGCAGAGTGGAAGACATCCTGCGCTTCACTGCGACGGAAGAAGAGCTGGCCGAAGTCAACCGCAGGAAAGAGGAAATCATCGCTTTTCAGAGAAGACGGCGAAAAAAATAAGTCTGTGTTCCCAGAGAACACAGGCTTATTTTTTCAAATCCATTCTTACTTAAAATACGCCACACCCGACTCAAAAATCTTCAGATTTTGCTGGCCGTAAATGTTTAATGCCACGCCCTCATCCCGTCTCTCCGCATGGGCCATCTTACCGAAGCACCGTCCGTCAGGCGAGGTGATTCCCTCTATGGCACAGTAGGAACCGTTGATATTGTACTCCTCGTCCATGGACACATTGCCCTCCGGGTCGCAGTACTGAGTAGCCACCTGCCCGGCTGCGAACAATCTGTCAATCCACTCCTTCGGGGCCACAAACCGGCCTTCGCCATGGGAAGCAGGACTGCAGTAAGTTCCACCCGGTTCGGCGCCTGCAAGCCAGGGAGATTTGTTGGAAACTACCTTCGTGTACACCATCCTGGAGATATGTCTGTTGATGGTATTGAAAGTCAGGGTAGGAGAATCCTCCTTCTGTCCCACAATCTCACCGAAAGGCACCAGCCCCAGCTTGATCAGCGCCTGGAAGCCGTTACAGATGCCCAGGGCCAGGCCGTCCCGCTCCTGCAAAAGCTTCATCACCGCTTCCTTTATCTTCTCATTCTGGAAGGCCGTTGCGAAGAATTTCGCGCTGCCGTCCGGTTCGTCACCTGCGGAAAATCCGCCGGGGAACATGATAATCTGGGCCTGCGAGATGGCTTTCTCAAATTCCTCCACAGACTCTCTTATATCCTGGGCCGTCCGGTTGCGGAACACTCTCGTCACCACATCCGCTCCTGCCCGTGTAAATGCCTTTGTGCTGTCATACTCGCAGTTGGTGCCGGGGAACACAGGGATAAACACCTTCGGTCTGGCAGTCTTGTGCCGGCATACATAGATGCTGTCCGCTTTATATACCTTGCTCTCCAGAGGAGTCATATCCTTCGACGCTCTGGTGGCAAATACCTTCTCCAGTCTGGAGGTCCAGGCATTCAGCGCCTCCTCCATCCTTATCTTCACTTCGCCGAAGGTAAATGCCGGCTCCTGGCTGACCCTGCCGATCACCGTATAGTCATAATCGGATTCTCTGATTTCCGCCAGGGTCTCCGAATCTACCTCCACCAAAATGTCCCCCAGTGCATTTTCGAATAAGGTCTCTGCCGTCACATCACCGTCCACGCACACGCCCAGCTGATTGCCGAAAGCCATTTTGGACACGGCGGCCGCCACACCCTTTGCGTCCAGGGCATAGGCGGAGAATACCTTCTTCTCCTGCATCAGCCCGTGAATGTAATCATATAGCCGGGCCACGGCATCATACACGGGAATATCAAATTCATCCTTTTCTATCTCAAAGCGCACCAGTCTGCTGCCGGCCTTCTTCAGTTCCGGCGTCACAATCTCTCCATACTTTGCTATGTCCACCGCAAAGGATACAAGGGTCGGAGGCACGTCGATATCATTGAAGGTACCGGACATACTGTCCTTACCGCCGATGGAAGGCAGGCCGAAGCCGATCTGGGCGTCATATGCTCCTAAAAGCGCCGCAAAGGGCTGACTCCACCGGGAGGGGTCCTCGGTCATCCTGCGGAAATATTCCTGGAAGGTGAAGCGGATTTTCGAACTGTCCCCTCCGGAAGCCACAATCTTCGCCATGGATTCCACCACCGCGTAAACCGCGCCGTGATAAGGGCTCCAGGATGACAGATAGGGGTCGAAGCCATGACTCATCATAGTGACGGTGTCCGTCCTGCCCTCCAGCACAGGCAGCTTTGCCACCATGGTCTGGGTCTCTGTCAGCTGATATTTCCCGCCGTAAGGCATAAGCACGCTTCCGGCCCCGATGGAGGAGTCGAACATCTCCACAAGGCCTTTCTGGGAGCATACGTTCAGGTCGTTCAACAGCGTCAGCCAGGCTCCCTTTACATCTCCCTTTTCCAGACTTTCCTCTATGGCAGGCACCGCCAGTTTCCCGAAGTAATTCTCCTTTTCATCGGGGATATCCACTTTCACTTTCGTTTCCTGATGGGCGCCGTTGGTATCCAGGAAGGCCCTCTTCAGGTCCACGATCTTCTTCCCGCGCCAGTTCAGCACAAGCCTGGGCTCTTTCGTGACAACGGCCACCTCCACCGCCTCCAGATTCTCCTGGGCGGCATAGGCCAGGAACTTCTCCACATCTTTGGGGTCCACCACCACGGCCATGCGCTCCTGAGACTCGGATATGGCCAGCTCGGTTCCGTCCAGACCCGCATACTTCTTCGGCACCTTGTCCAGGTCCACGGTCAGCCCGTCCGCCAGCTCGCCGATGGCCACGGACACACCGCCTGCGCCGAAGTCATTGCACTTCTTGATGATGCGGCTCACTTCCTCCCTGCGGAACAATCTCTGAATCTTGCGCTCTGTGGGTGCATTTCCCTTCTGCACCTCCGCGCCGCAGGTCTCGATAGAGCTTTCCGTATGTACCTTGGAGGAGCCTGTGGCGCCGCCGCAGCCGTCTCTTCCGGTACGTCCCCCCAGCAGGATAATGATATCCCCCGGGTCGGAGGTCTCTCTGATCACATTCTTTCTGGGCGCAGCACCCATCACCGCGCCGATCTCCATCCTCTTTGCCACATAGGAGGGATGATAGATTTCCTTGACGAAGCCTGTGGCCAGACCGATCTGATTCCCGTAGGAAGAATACCCGTCGGCCGCACCCCGCACCAGCTTCTTCTGGGGGAGCTTGCCCTTTAACGTGTCCGATACGGGAACGGTAGGGTCCGCAGCGCCGGTCACGCGCATGGCCTGATATACATAGCCCCGCCCGGAGAGCGGATCTCTGATGGCGCCGCCCAGACAGGTGGCCGCGCCGCCGAAAGGCTCTATCTCCGTAGGGTGATTGTGGGTCTCGTTCTTGAAGAAGACCAGCCACTCCTCCGTCTCCTTATGATCGCCGTAATCCATCTCCACAGGCACCACAACGGAACAGGCGTTGATCTCATCCGACTCCTCCATGTCTGCAAGCTTTCCTTCTTTTTTCAGCTTTCTCATGGCCATGAGAGCCAGATCCATCAGACAGATGAACTTGTCCTCTTTCGCTCTGTCCCCGAAGATTTCTTCTCTTGTGTCCAGATAGCTGTGATATGTGGTCTCAATGGGAGAGCGGTAATACCCTTCTCCGAACTCCACATCCGTCAGTTCCGTGGAAAAAGTGGTATGGCGGCAGTGGTCCGACCAGTAGGTATCCAGCACACGAATCTCCGTCATGCTGGGGTCCCGGTTCTCGTCCTCTCTGAAATACTTCTGAATATGCTGAAAATCCCTGAATGTCATGGCCAGCGACAGAGAGTTGTACAGCTTCAAAAGGGCCGTCTCCTCCATCTGTGCAAAGCCATCCAGCACCGCCACATCCGC
>JAAWLQ010000194.1 GCA_022797995.1 Lachnospiraceae bacterium | reverse complement strand
GGGGCAGAAAAGGCAGGAAGGGAAAATAGATTTCCTGGCTTTTAACTTTGTGGTACAAAGGGATAATTATCTGGAAATGCCAGGGTTTGTAAGAATGTGTCTCGATTTCCATGCAGATGAGATAAAGTTCAGCCGGATTTTTAACTGGGGCGGAGAACCGGAGGAAGTGTTTGAACGAATTAGCATGTTTGACACTAACGGGGATATGAAATCGGAGCTGGCTGGGCTTGTGGAGAATGAAATATTTAAAAGGCCTGAGGTACGCCTTTTTAAGTGGGTAAACTGGTAGAAGACAGTGGCGGGAGGACATGTTGTGGCAGAATATCAGATAGCGGTGATTATGCCGGTACATAATACGGGAATTTATCTGGAGGAAGCGTTGGATTCTGTATTTGAGCAGACGTTTCTGAATTTTGAGTTGATTTGCGTGGACGATGCCTCAGAGGATGATTTGACTGTGGAGCTTCTGGAAAAATACCAGTTGATGTATAAGAATATGAAGGTAATCCGATTGGAACAGAAGGTCGGGGCTGCAAAGGCCAGAAATATGGGACTGGCCCTGACGGAGGCGGAATATGTGATTTTTCTGGATTCGGATGACATCTTTTGCAGAGACATGCTGGAACGGATGTATGAAAGAATAAAGGAGACTGAGTGTGAAGTCTGTTTTTGCGGATTTAGGAGCTTTGCTGTCATAGGACAGGAGAAATTGTATTCCGAAGAAAGATTGCCCCGGGCCTACGAGAGTGAGCCGGAGAGGAGGCCAGAGGACTGGCTGACCTACAATGGGAAGGCACCATGGAATAAATTAGTGCGGAGAGATTTTTTAGACAAAAACCATATTTCTTTCCAGACGCTGTCTTCATCCAATGATTTATACTTTTCCATGCTGCTGGAGATCAGGGCCAGAAAAACATGTTATTGTAATGCTGCGCTGATGGAGTATCGGGTAAACCATACAGGAAGAATTTCGGTAGATCGGGATCCCAGGAACGGTTACTTTGCTGTTGAACGGTTGTTGAATGATTTGGAGGCAACGGAGTGCAGACGGCTGTATCCGTCAATCATGCTCTTCCTGGCCTATAATGTGATCTGCGAAATTATGGCTTCGGAGAAGGAGGAGTGCAATCTGGAAGCCTATTGTGCGGTACAGAAACTGTTGGAAAATCAGATGTTCTGGAATCCGGTAACATTAGAGTTCTACAAACAGATTGTCGAAAACTTTCAAAACAAGACATATGAAAGTCGGTGGTGGCAGACAATTTTTTTCCATGACTATCAATATATCGTTCATGGAAAAGAAATAAAAAGCGCTCTTACTGGATACAAAAAGATTATTTTGTGGGGATTGGGGGCGCGGGGAAAAGCATTCCAGAAATTTTGCAGAAGAGAAGGCATATCTTTGTCAGGGTGTACAGACATACAAAATCGCCCTGGATACATTCTGACGAAATATGGGGTACCTGTTTTGCATACTGCGGAAGCGTCCCAATGCGCAGATTTGATCGTTGCCAGCAATCATGCAATATATACTTATATCCTGAAGAATATCCAGGGAGTTTCGGTAATTGACTTACAGGATTATGAGGGATAGCAATCATTTTAGGAATTGTCAGGACAGTTCCTTACCCTTGAGAAAATCAGGAAAAGAGAAGCAGGAGGGATAAGGATGAGGCTTGTCATATTTGGCGCAGGGGAAATCTACAGGCAGAACCGGAGCCGGCTGGACGAAAATGATAAAATTGTGGCGTTTCTGGACAATAACAGTCTGCTGCAGGGGACAGAGAAAGAGGGGATATCTGTGTATGCCCCACAGGAAATTGAGCAGCTATCTTATGACTGCATCCTTATAATGAGCAATTATGCGGTGGAAATGCGGGATCAACTAATTGAACTTGGCTGTGAGAGGGGAAGAATTCTACATTATTTGGAATATTTCAGCCGGCAGGGCTTAGGAAGGGCGGAGCTGTTTTTTGGGCGGCAAAAGGGCGGAAGGCATCCGGAATATCTGATTATTGTCAACTGGCTTGACTATACGGGAGCGCCTATGACAGCGGTATATGCGGCCCTGGCGTTGCAAAGCCGGGGGCATGGGGTCGTGGTGGCGGCATCCGGTGGAGACGGACGTTTCATAGAAGAGTTTCGGCAAAAGGGTATTTGCTTTCTCCTGTACCCTAATCTGCAATATGCAAGATGGGATGAGCTTTTCTGGCTGGAGGATTTTTCAAAGGTTCTTGTGGTCACTTATCCCATGATGCTGTGCGCCATGGAGATAGCCAGGCACAGAAAAGTGTCGGTTTGGCTACATGAAAGCGACTGCGTGTATTCGTATATGGAGTTCTGGAAAGATGTCATAAAGGAGGGGCTGCCGGACCCTGATGTGGATATTTATGCGGTAGGGAAAGTGGCAAGAGAAAATTTTATCAGAAATGTAAAGGATTGTTCAGTAAAGCTGTTGTCATATGGAATTCCAGATGTGAGGGAGGCACACCCGTGGGAGAAAAAAGAGGGACTGACCTTTGCTGTGGTGGGAACCATTTCCCCTGTCAAGCAGCAGCATTTATTTTTGGAGGCAGTAGGGAAGTTGGATGAAGTTTATAACCGGGCGGGCAGATTTCTTCTGGTGGGAGATTTCGATGAATATGATACAGACTATGCCAGAAAAATAAGGGAGAAAGCGGACACCATGGAAAATGTTTTCTGCCTGGGTAAAATGATCAGGAGGGAACTGAATGCGTTCTATCAGGAAGTTGATGTCCTGGTAGTGACCGCGATGCAGGAAACTATGTCATTAGTTGCCACGGAAGCCATGATGCTGGGAAAGCCTTGTATTGTAGGTGATGTGGCCGGGATGGCAGAATTTATCAGAAACGGAGAAAACGGATTCGTATATGAAACAGGCAACTCGGAGGAACTGGCAAAACAGATGAACTTTTGTTTTGAACATAAGGATGCCTTGAGAGCAATAGGGGAAAAGGCAAGGAGTACCTATATCCAATTTTTCACGATGGAAGATTTTGGGAAGAGGCTGGAAAGGGTATAAAGAGATATGAAACGAATCTGCGTGTATCTGACGTATGACAAACAAAATATTGTAGATCGGTATATCGGACACATGCTGCGAGAACTAAAGATATGTGTTGATTATCTGGCGGTGGTCTGCAACGAGGAAAAGGTGATCTATGGGCTAGATATTCTCAAGCAATATGCGGATGAAATATTTTATCGAAATAACATAGGCTATGATGTGGGAGGCTGGAAAGACGCACTATGCAGTTTTTTGGGATGGGAAAAGGTTCTTCAATATGATGAGCTGGTGCTGGTGAATGATTCCATGTTCGGACCATTTCGTTCAATGAAAAGTATTTTTGCGGAAATGGACGGAAAGTCGGTAGACTTCTGGGGGTTATCAAAGCATGCAGAAAGTGAGACAGGTATTCTGGGTCATATTACAGAGCATGTGCAGTCTTTCTTTTTCAACATTCGCTCCCGGATGCTTCACAGCAGGGATTTTATGGAGTATTGGATGGACATGCCTTATTATGGTTCGATGCTGGAGACCATAAAAGGTTATGAAATAGGGTTTACCCGCTTCTTTTCCGACAGAGGCTATACTTTTGCTGTTCTGGCCCGCACAGAGGAAAACGATTCGTCGGACATAAAAAATAATTTTTCACAGTATGCTCTTCTTTCTTATGAAATGATACGAAAAGGAAATTTTCCTTTTCTGAAAAAACAGCCTTTAGGTAACAGCACCCTGGACTGTCAGACTCAGGAGAACCTGAAACAGGCAATTCGTTACATTGACCAGGAAACGGCATATGATGTGGATCTGATATGGGAAAATGTGATACGTACCATGAACATGGCGGATTTGCAGAGGAATTTTCATCTGGTGTATATTGCGCCATCGGGAGGAACGCCGTCTGCCTGCGCTCGGATAGCCGTTATCGTTTTTATCTCCTGCGGGAAATCTTCTGCGTATGTGTTGGAATATATAAGGAGAATAATGGCAAAGTATTCAGTGTGGTTTTTTGCAACCAAACGGGAGGATTTAAACGTCTATCGGGAACAGGGGTATGAGTGCAGGGTGTATAACCGGGAAGAAATTCCGGAGATCCTTGTGGATTTCAGCGGCTACGAATTGGTATGTGTGCTGGAGGATACAGATATAACGCCGGACAAGAGACCGAGCTGTACTGGAAAATCGCTGTTTTATTGTATATGGGAAAACTTGTTGAAGGATGAAAATCATATTTCGTCTGTTATCAGGTGGTTTTCAGGGGAGCCGCGTCTGGGATTTCTTGCGCCGCCCGCGCCAGATTTTGGAAGCTGTTTTGGAGAACAGGAAAAACAGTGGGAGATGAAATATAACCGTATAGCACGAATTGTGGAAGAACAGGCACCGGGTTGCCCGATTTCAAAGTTACATGTGCCAATGGGAATATCGAACAGCTTCTGGATCCGGGGAAGCATCCTGACAAAATTAAGAAAAATAAAACGGGAGGATGTCGAATATCTGCCGTTTTTGTGGAGCTTTCTGGCGCAGAGCAGGGGGTATTATTCTGGGATTGTTGAAAGCGAGGATTATGCGTCCATACGGGAAGTGAATCAACAGTTTTATCTGCGACAGATTTTTTCCCAGGTCAGGCGGCAGTGTGGTGATGTAAAGGGCATTGCGGAAATGCGGGAGCAAATGACCCTGTGTGCATTGGGAGAATACGCAGGAAAGCATCCGCATTTGTATGTCTATGGGGCGGGGAATCTGGCACGCCATTATCACAGTGTGCTGCCCGGAGTGGAAGCTTATGTGGTGTCGGACGGACAGGAAAGGGCGGAGGAACTGTTGGGGATTCCGGTGAAATACTTATCGGAAATTACAGTGGAGAGGGGATGGGGGATGGTAATCTGCATAGACGAAAAATACCGGGTAGAAGTGGAGGCACTGTTGGAAGAGCGGGGAATTACAGATTACATTTCCATATAAGAACAGGATATGGAAAGGGGAAAGAAACAGCAGAGAAGGAAAGCGTTTGGTTGAATGAAAAAAATATTGTTTTACAACTGGATTCCTTTTGACGAGAAGGAAGGCAAGGGCGGGGGCGTTACGGTGTATGTGAGAAATCTGATTGCCTGTTTTATCAGGCATCCGGAATGGCAGGTGTACTTTCTCAGTTCCGGCCGGGCGTACAATTATTGGAAAAAAGGACCTTACATAGAACGGACGGAAAATATATTTGGCAAAGCATGCAAAAGCTACAGAATTGTGAATTCACCGATATTTTCCTCTGCCCGCATCTCCTTTCCCTTTCCAAAGGATTATCTTACGGACAGAAGTCTGCTGGAGGTGATTCTGGATTTCCTGCAAAAAGAGGGGAGAATGGATATTATTCATTTTCAAAATTTTGAGGGCCTTTCTCTTTCCGTATTTGAATTAAAAAGATATGTTCCAGATACAAAGATCATTTATTCACTTCATAATTATTATCTGTTCTGTCCCCAGGTTATGCTGTGGAGAGGGGAGGAAAGATGCATGGAGAAACACTGCGGGTTAAGCTGTCTGGAATGCTCGCCAGGAGATGTATACAAGAAAAAAGTAAAATTTAATCAAAATTATAATTATTTTTGTGAGAAAGGAATGACCCCGCAGTGCAGGCGGGTTTGGGATATGCTTCAAAAAGCTGTGGCATGGATGGCCGAAAGGTATAGTCAGTTACATAGAGATAAGTTTGGAAATCCGGCATTGTATGCAAAGCTATATGCCGATTTTGAGACAAAGAATGTGGAAGCTGCAAATCGATATGTGGACAGGTTTCTTGCCGTGTCGGAAAGGGTAGCGGAGATTGCCATCCAAAAGGGTATTGTCAGGGAAAAAATCCTTATCAATTATATTGGAACCGAGGCAGCACAAAACAGGAATCAGAAGCAGAAATGCAGATACACAGGCGGGGTGTTTCATATCGCGTATTTTGGATATATGCGAAAAATGAAAGGATTCTATTTCCTGCTGGATGCATTGGAGAATATGAATATGGAACTTGCCGTCAGGATTGGAGTTTGTATTGCAGCACCAGGAACGGACGAAGAGGCCCGTGAACGAATCAAAAAACTGGAGGAGAAGTTCGCGGATGTTGCTTATTATGATGGTTATACCCATTCTCAAATGAAAGAAATATTGGCCCATATCCATCTGGGAATTGTACCCGTATTGTGGGAGGATAATCTACCCCAGGTGGCCATTGAGATGAAAGCCTATGGAGTCGCCGTACTATGCAGCAATCTGGGAGGAGCTAAGGAGCTTTCTCCCACTGAGGATTTTGTATTCCAGGCAGGAAACCGGCGAGATTTTTATAGAAAGCTGGAGAAGCTCGTGAATCATCCAAATCTGTTGGAAGCGTATTTTTCAGGCGGCAGGGAGCCATTGACTACGGAGGAGCATTTCAGCCAGCTTATCAACATTTATGAGGGATAATATGGAAAGAATGGAAGATTTGGTCAGCATTATTGTCCCGGTGTTTAATGTGGAAAAGTATCTGGAAAAATGTCTGGAAAGTATAGAAATTCAGACCTATGGAAATTTGGAAGTGATTCTTGTGGAGGATGGTTCCCTGGACTTTTCCGGTAAAATCTGTAAGGAATTTGCCAGAAGGGACAGAAGATTCAAAGTGATCTGCCAGAAAAACCAGGGAGTCCTCGCTGCCAGGAAAACAGGACTGAATGTGGCGGCGGGGAAATATGTCTGTTTTGTGGATTCGGACGACTGGATAGACAGGGATATGATCCGAATTCTGTACCAGAGCATACAAAGGAACGGTTCTGACATCGCTGTATGCAGAAAGATAATATATGATGAGAATCTGGGTATTTCTTATGAGGAGGAGCAAGCCGCGGCTCCCGGTATTTATCGGAAAAAGCAGGGAATCAATGAGATATGCAGCCGTTTATTTTGGGGAAAGGACGGGAGGACAGAAGGGCTTGGGATTAATTTAGTTGACAAAATGTTTGAAAGAAAGCTGCTTTCCAGGCATCATGAACAGGTTGATACGAGGCTGCGCTATTTTGAAGATGGAGCCTGTCTGGTTCCCTGTCTGATGGAGGCTGATTCGGTGAGCGTTGTGGATCAGGCATTGTATTATTACCGTCAGCGGACCGGGTCAGCGTGTCATAGTGTTGACAGGCTGTATTTAGAGCAGCTGAATTTGTTTTATGATTTCCTGATGCAGCGGATTGAAAATGAGGATATGGCAGAGCGTTTGGACAGATATCTGATTGCCCATGTATACAGCGGAATAAACGAGATGATGGGAATACGCATCGGGAAAAGGATACCCTTTTATATGCCGCCCATGGCGGAATTGGCAGGATGTGAAAAAATTGTACTGTATGGTGCCGGCAAGGTGGGAAGCGATTATTACCATATGATGCATCTGATGTGTCCGGAGCGGATTGCGGGATGGGTCGACAGACAATATCTGAAATACCGGAGGCAGGGAATGGACATAGAGGCACCGGAGCGGCTGAAAACCTGGA
>JAAWLQ010000193.1 GCA_022797995.1 Lachnospiraceae bacterium | reverse complement strand
GTGGCGGTATGGGGAAATGCCGAAGGACTGGAGAGGATTTTTACAAATCTTTTTCAGAATGCAGGACGATATGCCCGCAGCTTTCTGCACATTTATATGGAGAGGGAGGCCGGGCAGGTCCGTATTTTCTTTGCGAACGATACGGAGAACCTGAAGGACGAAGAGGTATCTGAGCTTTTTGAACGATTTTACAAAAAAGACTGGTCCAGGGGTCGGTCCGGGGCCGGTCTGGGGCTGACTATTGCCAGAACCCTGGCAATAAAGATGGGAGGGAGTCTGACGGCAGAGGCGGAAGCTATGGAGGCATGCGGAGATAGTGGCAGGGACGAAGCAACAGCCGGAAACGGGAAAACGTTTCTACGCTTTACTTTGACATTGAAATTAACCTGATTTTTTGCCGCACATCATTGACGTGAGTTGGGACATATGGTATTATGACAGGGATTTTCTGAGCTTTGTAATGAAGTTGAGGGAAGAAACAATATTCCAAAAACACTGGTTTCAGTGAAGAATTGCTCCATGCTGAAACTGGCCGTGGTGACTATGACCGGAAAACGGTCGAGGTAGAGGACAGGCATATGAATGATTCAGAGGAACTGTTTGAACGGGCCGGAGAGGGAGTTCCGGCTGTCGAGGCACGTGAACAGCACAGCGGTATGCGGAGTGTTCAGAATCTGGAGGCTGTCATTAATGAGGGCCTTCGTGTTGCCCTGTTGGAAGAAACGCCGGATCAGTCGCTGGAGGTGCTTCTGGAGCATCTGGGAAAAGCCCTGAACGGGGAACGAACCTATATATTTGAGCAGAATGAGTCTGGAAGCGACGATAATACCTATGAATGGGCGGCAGAAGGGGTGGAGCCGGAAAAGGAGAACCTTCAAAATGTTCCTCCGGAGGTATGTGCCAGCTGGTATCGGAAGTTTGGGATCGGTAAGCATATTGTCATCGAACGATTGGAGGATATTCGGGAGACAGAACCGCTTCAGTATGAGAACCTGGAGCGGCAGGGCATCCATTCCCTTGTGGTAGTTCCTCTTTATGACGGTAAAAAGATTATTGGCTTTTACGGTGTGGATAATCCCCCGGTAAAGTCGCTGGAATACGCGTCAAATATGCTTCAGACGGCGGCATATTTTATTGTGTCTTCCCTGAAACGCCGCAATCTGTTCCGAGAGCTTCAAAAGCGAAGCTATAATGTTCTTCATGCCCTTAGTGTGGACTATCTGGGCATTTATCAAGTGAATTTCGACACAGGAGAATGTGAGGTCTATCGCAGCAGTGAACAGACAGGCATGGACTGGGCCGCCCATTTTAAGGACGGTTATCAGGCGGCCATGGAGAGGTATATTTCCCGGTACGTGGCCTCCTGGGATCAGGAACGAATCCGTGCGGTGACGAAAAAGGATTATGTGCTGGATCAGCTCAGGATAAAGAAGAAGTTTTCTGTCCGCTATCAGGTGAAAGACAGTTCTTTCGGACTGAAGTATCTGGAGATTCATTATTCCGCTATTGATAAGACAGAAGAGGAGAACTGCGCGATTTTCGCCCTGCGGGATGTCAATGCCGTGGTGGAGCAGGAGGAGAAATACAAGCTGGAGGCAAGGCGGAGCCTGGAGGGTATTCTGGAGGGAGCCAGAACCGGCATCTGGACGATTGAGCTGGAGGAGGGCTGTCAGCCGAGGATGTACGCAGACCGGACTATGCGGATTCTGCTGGGTGTATCAGATGAGATTGGGCCGGAAGAGTGTTATCAGCACTGGTTTGAACGCATTGAGCCAGATTATGTAAAGATGGTACAGGAAGCGGTGCGGGAAATGGTGGAGATTGGGCGTGCCGAGGTGATCTACCCCTGGAATCATCCAACGCTGGGGAAGATTTATGTCCGTTGCGGCGGTGTGCCGGACAAGATGTTTAAAAAGCCGGGCACATGTTTGAACGGATACCATCAAGACATCACAGAGACCATGATGACAAGAAAGAAGCAGGAGCAGTCCATTATGGAGCTTTTGGAGCGGGTGCGGCAGGCTAATTCGGCAAAAAGCCAATTTCTCTCTCATATGTCTCACGACCTCCGCACGCCTATCAACGGGATCCTGGGAATGTTGACCATTCTGGAAAAGAGCCAGGATGATCTGGAGCGGCAGAGAGAGTGCCGGAGGAAAATCCGCGTGTCAACGGAGCATCTGCTGTCTCTGGTGAACGATGTTCTTCAGGTAAGTAAGCTGGAGAGCGGTAGACCGGCGGAGATAGAGGAACCGTTTGACCTTCTTGCAACGTTGGAAGACTGTATCACGATGCTGTCCCCTCAGGCGGAAGAACGGGGAATTCGCCTGGAGCTGAAGGCGTCCGGGCTGCGGCATAGCAGAGTGATCGGGAATCCGCTGCATTTGAAGCAGATTTTGATGAATGTCATCGACAATGGGCTCAAATATAACCGACCTCATGGGTCCGTATTTGTTCAGGCAGAGGAGACTGCTTTCCAGGATGGTACTGCAAGCTGCCATTTTGTAATCGAAGATACCGGAATTGGTATCGGAGAGGATTTTAAGGAGTACATTTTTGAGCCGTTTACACAGGAACATCAAGACGCCAGAACGGACTATAATGGTGTTGGGCTTGGGATGTCCATTGTAAAGAAACTGGTAGATCAGATGAAGGGGACGGTTGAGATAGAGAGTCAGATTGGCAAGGGAAGTGTGATACAGATTACCTTGCCTATTCGCGTTGATGAGGCGTGGAGCAGACAGACTGTGGATGAGGATTGGGATGCACAGGGGAATATTGCCGGGATGCATGTTCTTCTGGTAGAGGACAATGAGCTCAACTGTGAAATTGTAGAGTACATTCTCAGGGACGCCGGGGCGGAGGTGGTGACTGCCAAGGACGGAAAAGCCGCCGTGGACGCCTTCGCGGCTTCCGAAACGGGGATGTTTGACTGTGTGCTGATGGATTTGATGATGCCGGTTATGAGCGGATATGAGGCGGCTCGTGTCATCCGTGGTCTGGAGAGGCCGGACGCGAAGGTGGTACCAATCATAGCGCTGTCCGCAAACGCATTTGAAGAGGACATCGCAATGGCAAAGGATGCCGGGATGAATGAACATCTGGAGAAGCCGGTGAACATCCGCAGAATGTTTCAGGTCATGAGTGAGTTGAGGGACTGTCAGGAATGAGAGATGGATGGTGCTCAGCGCGCGGACAGGGCAAATTTTAAGCAGTGGAGATGAGAAAAGTCAGGCTCTGAATTGTGTAAAGACAGAACTTGCAGGCAAAGAATATACAGAATGTAGAAGGGTATGGTATTTAAATGGACAGAGTGGAAGAAATCAGAAAATTATGCCAGGAGAAGCAGATCCGTATGATTGACTTCAAGATGACGGATATCGACGGACGCTGGAGACACATTACGATTCCCGTGGAGCGGTTCGGAGCGGATACTTTTACATATGGTATCGGGTTTGACGGCTCTAATTACGGGTATGCCCCCATTGAGAAGAGCGACATGGTATTTTTGCCGGACCCGGATACTGCTTATGTGGATCCTTTTGCGGCGGTGCCTACTCTGACCATGTGCGGTAATGTGTGTACTATCGGAAAGGGGGAGAATAGACCCTTTGACCAGTATCCGAAAAATGTGAGTCTGCGTGCGGTGGAATATATGAAGGAAAGCGGAATTGCGGACAGAATGGTAATCGGACCGGAATTCGAATTCTACCTATTTGACAGTGCGCGTTTTGAAGTGACACCCAGACAGTGCGGCTACCGCATTGATACCAGGCAGGCGGACTGGAATCACAGCCTGGATACCCCTGGTAATAATGGGTATGAAGTGCCGCACAAGGGCGGATATCATGTGGCGGCACCCCAGGATGTGGGATATGATCTGCGCAGCCGCATGTGCATGATGATGGAGGATTGGGGAATCCGGGTAAAATATCATCATCACGAGGTAGGCGGACCGGGCCAGATGGAGATCGAGGTAGAGCTGGCAGATATGCCTGCCATGGCGGACAACACTATGATTATCAAATATATCATCAAAAATCTGGCGGCGCAGGAGGGCAAGACCGCTACTTTCCTGCCCAAACCTGTCTATCAGGAAGCGGGCAGCGGCATGCATGTACATATGTTGCTTCTGAAGGACGGACAGCCTCTGTTCTATGATGAAAATGGCTATTCCGGGTTAAGCCGCACCGCTCATTATTTTATCGGAGGCCTGCTGAAGCATATTGCTTCTCTGTGCGCGTTCACCAATCCGTCCACCAATTCCTTCAAGCGTCTGGTGCCGGGCTATGAAGCGCCTGTGACCATCGGCTATGCCACCTCCAACCGCAGCGCGGTCATCCGGATTCCGGCCTATGCGAAGTCCCCAGAGACCAAACGCTTTGAACTGCGCAATCCCGATGCCACAGCCAATCCTTATTATGCTTACGCGGCCATTCTGATGGCGGGTCTGGACGGCATTGAGAATCAGATCGACCCGGCGGAAAACGGCTGGGGCCCTTATGATTTCAACCTCTATACCCTCTCGGAAGAGGAGCAGAAGAAGATAAAGGGGCTGCCGAAGTCATTGGGCGAGGCTCTGGATGCTTTGGAGGCGGATCATGATTATCTGACGAAAGGCGGTGTCTTCCCCCAGCGCCTGATTGATATTTGGGTGGCACGGAAGCGGGAGGAACTGCGGAAGCTGGAGCAGATTCCCAACCCGGCGGAATTTCAGATGTATTATGATTTATAAGAAATATTTGAAAAGATTTAAGTCTGCTTCAGTCATACCGGATGCATTTGATCGGACGTTTTGATAGGACATGAAAATTTTTATTGCATTTTCTGACATATATGATATAATAATCATGTTCAGGGCAGGAGCAGTTCTGAACATGATTATTATAAAAGATGGGGCATTAGCGCAGCTGGGAGCGCGCAACATTCGCATTGTTGAGGCCGTGGGTTCGAATCCCATATGCTCCATTATAAAAGCAAGGCAGAAAAGAGCCGCAGACTCAGAGATTTTCCTGTAAAATCAAGGGTTTGCGGCTCTTTTGTAAGGATTTTCCTTATAAAAGCAAATCTGCAATTTTGATGCTTAAATCATTGTAAATGCATGAAATAATATCGGTATGAAAGCTGTATTGACCGGTTTTTTCATTGCAGTCGAAATCAAAGACATTCACAGTCTGGCTCAGAGGATTTACGATCCAATATTCTTTCACACCCGCAGAACGGTATTTAAAAAGTTTGATTCCATAGTCCATGCGCTCTGTGCTGGGAGAGACAATTTCAATGACCCAATCCGGAGCCCCGTTGCATCCTCTGTCATCCAGCTTGTTTTTGTCGCATATAACGGAAATGTCCGGCTCTACATAGTTCTTGTCATCTGTGTTCAGGAATACGGCAAAAGGGGCAGGATAAACCTTACACAGACCGCCATGTGCATCGATGTATTGACCTATTACCTTTGTGAACTGGCTCACAAGTTCCTGATGGATTCGCCGTGGTGGAGCCATCATATACATCTGTCCGTCAATCAGCTCAGCTCTCTGCCCATCGGGCAAAGCATAGATGTCATCTATTGTGTAAGTTTTCTCCTGCGCTAATGCCATAAGTACTTCCCCGCCTTTTCTCAGATTTCTCAGTGCGTTTTTCCTGCTGATATTATCGCATGTGCGGAATAGGTTTGCAATATACTTTTTACGGAAATATAGGTAATCCGGTTCCGGCACGGCTGCTCATGATGTCGGCCGGCACCGACTCATCCCTTTAATCCGGAAGTGGCAATGCCTTCCACGAAATACTTCTGTGCCGCGAAGAAGAGAATGAACAGCGGTGTCACGGAGATAAAGGAAATTGCCATCAGTTTTCCCCAGTTTACCACAGATTCAGAGTCCAGAGACAGACGCAGAGCCAGGGAAATGGTGTAACGGGACCCTGAGTTGATGAAGATCAGGGAGTTAAAGTAATCATTGTAAGTCCACAGGAACTGGAACAGCGCTGCGGAGAACAAAGCCGGTTTCATCAGCGGAAGCAGGATGGACACCAGAGTACGAAAAGTGCCGCAGCCGTCGATGTAAGCAGACTCATCCAGATCTCTGGGTATGCCGCGCAGGAACTGAATCAGCATGTAGACAAAGAAGGGATAACAGGCCAGGATGGCCGGTGCGTAAAAAGGCATATAATTGTTAATCCATCCCAGTTTGCTGAACATGGTATATCTTGGCACAATGATGATGGCGTTGGGCAGCATCAGGGTGGAGATCAGCAGGGCAAACAGAAACTTCTTCCCCGGAAATTTAAAACGGGCAAAGCCATAAGCCACCAGACAGCTGGATACAATAGTGAAGATTACGGTAGGCAGTACCAGCAAAAAGGTATTGATAAAATAAGTGGCATAAGTTACCTTGCCGCTGCCGTTCCAGCCGTCAATGAAATTCTGGAAGCTGAAGCTTTTTGGCAGCAGCCGTATGCTGTTGAAAATTTCTTCATTGGTTTTAAAAGTGGCAAAAAACATCCACACGATGGGATATAACAATACAACGCCTATCAGGACAATGACCAGATAGGTAAAGAACATATTATGTTTTCTTTTACTTTTTAAAGTCATAATTCATGCGCTCCTTTCTCTCTTATTCGTCCGCATAGTGAACCCACATTGACGAAGAGCGGAACAGTATCAGAGTCACTATCATGATAATGACAAACATTACCCAGGAGATAGCGCTGGCATACCCCATCTTAAAGTAGGAGAAACCTTCTTTATAAAGCTTCATACCCAGCACATAAGTGGACTTCATTGGACCGCCGTTGGTAATGACGAAAGCGGAGGTAAAGTTCTGCAGCGCCGTTATGGTCTGGTTGATCAGATTGAAGAAAATAATAGGCGTAATCTGCGGGATGGTAATCCGGAAAAACTGCTGTATCGGTTTCGCTCCGTCGATAGCCGCAGCTTCATACAGATCTGCAGGTACAAGCATTTCTTTGGCCTTGTTCATGCGGATGGAGGAAAGCATGTCGGAAAAGCCGGCGCCGTTTTTCTCTTTGAAAATTTTGGACAGATAAGCGGGGCTTAAATTCACCAGTTCCGCCGCCTCTTCCAGGGAGGCCTGCCGGTAATGCTCCTTCAGATATTGCACAGTTCGCGCTACAATTTGTTCGTAATAGCCGCCCGAATGTTCTTCCACCTGCTTGTGTTCTTCATCCAGCCGGGATTTTACCCTGGCGAAACAGGTCAGCAATTCTGTGTAATTAATGGGCTTCAACAGATAGTCGTCAACGGAAAGACGAATCGCGGAACGAAAGTACTCATAATTTTGATAACTGCTGAAAAACACGATGTGGATTCCCTCTTTTACCTGAAGGGCCTCGCATAGCTGCAGACCGTTCATTCCCGGCATCTCAATGTCGCTGAGCACCACATCCACCGGATGATTCAGGATATAATCCAGAGCGGGAGCAGCGTGGGTAAAGCTTCCCACTACCTGAAAGCCGATTTCTTCCCAGGGAAACAGATGGGCGATACCTTCCACAATTTTTTCTTCAT
>JAAWLQ010000192.1 GCA_022797995.1 Lachnospiraceae bacterium | reverse complement strand
ATTTGTGGTGATTTAATTATAACAAAGATTCAGTGTTTTTGCATTTTTTATTTTAGATTAGGCATGATAAGGC
Organism: Lachnospiraceae bacterium; assembly: GCA_022797995.1. Lineage (GTDB taxonomy): Bacteria > Bacillota > Clostridia > Lachnospirales > Lachnospiraceae > Acetatifactor. Next base: position 7,523 of record JAAWLQ010000192.1, on the reverse strand, counting down.
CACCAGAAAAAATGGGGAAACTCAAACATTTTACTCTTGACAAAACTGCCACATACCCTTAAAATATAATTCATAAAAAGGAATGAGTTTTTCGACCGTACAGCTATTGCTAAAGCGGCTTGCTCGTTTCTTTTTTTGTCCTTAAAATATCATACAGATACAGTTTTCCGTCTTTTGCATGGCGTATCAGAATTCTTGACTTAAATACATTGTATCTAATCAGTTCGCCAACATCATCATAGACAGGAATTGCAAAACGTGTGTCATACCTATACCAACCGTATTTTGCATCTGCATTGTGTTTTTGCGCATAATTGTCTGTAAAAGTTTTATTTGCGGCAATTTCAATCATCTCTTTGATGACACTTGAAGAATTTGCCTTTGCATACATATTTGCACCCCTTAGCTCTTTTGTGTCTTTGGAATGTGCAAACTCATCAGGAAAATCCGCGCCTATGTATACCACATCTGATGTTTCCGTAATTTCCGCGCACTGACCAATATATTCTTTCAAGCAATCTTCAACAATGTTCCAGTCTACGCTCCTTCTTCCTTTGAAACGCAGATCATTGATGATCACAATGCTTTTACCGTCAGCGTCTTTTATAATATCAACTTTCTTAGCCATTGTAGTACTCCTTATCCACAGAACTTATTCGTCAGAAAAGTGCTTGACTGCACGTTACGTGCAGTCCTAGAGTAAAAGAAGATGGAATCAGGTTTTTTTCTTTCGGGATTTTATTTTGGTGAATTCAATGATTTCCTGTTTATCCTCTTCCGAAAGCGTTTCAAAATAATAGAGCAGCTCCTTTTCGGATCTGTCGAAATGGCGGAATCTTTTCTGATTTTCAGGACGATTAATATATTCCAGAAAATCGGCTAAATCCCTGCTGGATTGCGTGGGCATTGGTGCGTCATAGTGAATATCCCGATCTAAGTCTGTGGTAAGTTGCATAAGGTCATCCATGGATACACTATAGAGACCTGCGAGACGAAAGAGCATATCCGGGGTGGGAAGGCGTCTGCCGGTTTCGTAATGGGAATAGGTCTGCCTGACGATACCCAGAGCGGCAGCCACATCATCCTGGGTATATCCGTGCAACTTTCGGAGTTCCTTCAATTTTTCGGGAAGCAGTTGGCCCTTCATCACTATCGCCTTTCGTTATGGCAAGTCTGTTTTCTCATCTCATTTTATCTGTCTTTCTGTATAAATAAGCAACAAAATGTAGCAAAATGAATATAAATATGTTAATATATTCGTAGCGAATTAAAAATGCAGACAAAAAAGAGATCCTGTTTTACGTGATAATACGAACAGCCACCTGATTGCTGCATTTTCCATAATTTTTAGAACAATTGAGAACAAAGGATGGAAAAAGATGCGAAAAGCAAAAATATTATGCTTATGTGTGTGTTTGAATGTGGGGGCCTTAGCCGGTTGCGGAAGTATCGAAACATGGTTGGAAGATAAAATGTTGGAAGAAGCTGGGATTCTGGAGGAAGACAGTTATGTAAATTATCAGAACAGGGCAGAAGCCGGGAATGTGGATGCAAAAGGATATTACCGGGAAATAAATGAGGAGCAAGAAAAAGGCCAGGTACATGTGACCTTTGCCGTGAACAGCAATTTGGATATTCAGTATTATAGAGACAGAGACTGTACAATTCCCATGAACAATGAATCCTGTTATCTGAATCCCGGAGATGCAGTCTATGGAAAAGTGGCCGTCAGTGATACAGTGATCAGCGGCGCATACGAATTTTCTGCTTTCCAGATATACGAATACAGTGCGGACAGCGATCCCAGGAATAATTCCGGAATGGTAAGAAAGCTTTCAACCTTATTAAAAAGTGACTATCAGGAAGATGGTATTGTATTGCAGATTCCAGAGGACTATACTGGGACGGAAATCTCTGTGGAACCGATAGGAGAATACCGGCAGATAGAGCTTTCCCTGAAGGATTACTATACAGATGAAGACGGGAATTTCTGTGAAATGCCGGGGACATGGTTTATTGATGATATGGAATATACAGATGAGCGGGTGGAGGTCAGTCCGCTTTCTTCTCATGTCATCAGCTATGAATATGACAGTGAGCAGTATTTTTATGTGGGCTCGGAACCGGAATGCTATTATTGCAATCAGGAGGAGGGGCTGGTGGTCTTCCGGGGGAGGGAGACAAGTGATACGGAGACGGCATATTCCGTGGAACTATGCAGATATCTGAATGTTGCGCTTCTTTCGGGTATGGAGAGAACTGTAAAAATAAATGGTGGAGAGAAAAAACGGATAGAGGCGAACACGGAACTTGAGATTCCGCACCTGAAATATGGTGATGAAGTGACGATTGAGACAGATAAAACCTGGACGGATCTGGAAAAGTGCAGAGAATTGATTTTGACGAATACAACACAAAATACAACGTTTAATCCGAGTAGGCAGGAGCCCGAACAGTACTATCAGTATACTATGATAGTGCCGGAAAAAGACGGCCAGTTTGTCTTCGACCCTTCCGAATATAGTTACGAGCATGGAACGATTACCTTTCGATGTTTTGGCGCGGTAGTGTCCGGAATTCAGTATCTGGCCAGGGAAAGTAAAATCTATTATGAACAGAATACGGCGGATGACGGCTACTGGCTGAGCGGTAAGGAGCATTATATTGTGGTGGGAGAGGAAGAGGAGACAAGAAGACAACTGGAAGAAATTCACTTTACCCGAAAGGCCCAGGCATCTCTTCATCTGAACCAGCCGGAGTATGGCGGGCAGATTTTATATTATATTGATGGCAGGAAGGTAACGGAGGAAAATATCACCACATACAGCGGGACTATAGTTGAGATGAAATTCGAGGCGTGGGAAGGCTGGATTTGTAATGCCACAAATGGGGCAACATATGAAGTCGAAGAGCAAGATAAGCAGGAGATCAGGATAAAGGGAACGGATATGAAGGAGGTATTCACGGAAGATGCAGACCATAAGCCGGAACTGACCATTGTGCTGGAGGAGAGCGTGAAAGGTGGAATGCAGTTTGAGGTGGAAGCGTCCGGGCTTGATAAAAATACTTACAGCTATGAAAAGCATCGTTTTAAAAGTGATTGTACTATCATTGATGAACAGGTAATCGGGACCGAAAAACCTGTGACGATGCAAATCGGGAATAAGTCTATTCCTTCGGGAAAGGCTGTGAAAATCGTGATACAAAAGGAGGTGGAGGAGGGAAAAGAAAATCCTGTGCCGGAAATTCGTTATATTGAGGATCTCACTGATGTGCAGGAACCCATTTACATCTATGAGCCGTCTGAAATCGCGGATTCAAAAGTGTGGTACAAATCCATCCATATTACAGTCAGTCTTGTGGAGGGAGAGAGCTTTACCATGCCTGAGGCAGGGCCAAATACGACGATTACTGTGAGAAGGGAAGCGGACGGGAAAACGCTGCAGACAGGCGATTTTGTGGAAGAATCTCAGAAGTTGACCGTAACCGTATTTCCCATGGAGGGATATTACATAGCAGAAGGAAATGCGCTGGACAAAACAGCGTTTCAAAAGGAATTGGATTATGAAAAATATCGTACACAAATAGACAAATTGATCGGAGAATATGAAGCGAAAAGCTGGATAGAAGTGACACTGGATCGGTCAGATTCCCGGGCAGAATATATCTATAAATGTGACGGAAAAGATGTAGGCGAAGAAAAGCTTCGGCTCAGAGAGGGACAGAAGCTTACTCTGGAATATGAGATTACAGATTCCGGATACCGGCTGAAGGAACCGGCAGGCGGGTTCCTGGGAATAGGGAAGTCGGATAAAAAAGCGACGGAGAGTATCACCATTACAGCGGAATATGACGGCAGGGTACTTACGGAATCCGATTTCGGAATTGAAATTGTGGAAGTGACGGAAGGAGAATGAACACATGAAGCAGACGGGGAGTGGATTTAAAAAATTAAGTACTTTTTTAAATCCAAAAAGACTGATACTAACAGGAATTCTTCTGATTTTGTTTCTTGTTTTCGTCTGGAGTATCAGTCTGCGCTTTCGGGCGGAAGCTATGGGAGCCGCCGTGGGAGAGACAATGGGGGCCGGTTCCGGAAAGCTGATGGGTTCTTTCGAGGCCTTGCTCGATTACAGAGAGGCCTATGCGGAAGGAAAGGAAGAGGGGCTCAGTGCGGTGGATACCACTGCGGACATCGTGAACAGGATGAGAGAGTGTGGAAAGCTGGAAATCCTTGCGGCCGGAGTCAAACTGAATGATATACATTCCATCGGCGATGACTATATGGTGTTGTATTTGATGAAGGGGGATGCGGTATTCACCATTGATCTGGGACAGGCAGAAATTCTGGAGAGGGAGGATGGATTGTACATTACGATTCCGGAACCTGAGATGGAGCTTACAGTCAATCAAAATAATACAGAAAAACTGGCAGAATATCAGAGATATTCTTTCAGTGGCTCAGCAGAGGAAGGACTTCAAGCATATCTGAATTCTATGGCTAAGATAGATGAAAAATCGAAGGAGAGCATAGCGAATTACGAGGCCTTAATACAGGCCGCCAGAGATTCTGCCGAGACACAGGTAACATGGCTGGTGAATTCGATTTCCGTATCGAAAAAGGAAGTGTATGTCAACTTTTTTGAAGCAGGAGAAGAATAGAATGAACGAGATTATTAAGACAGAGGATAAAAAGAAATTGCCCCGGAAAAAGGGAACAGACAGAAAAAAAGATTTGCTGAAGGGAAAGCAGTATGGCGGATTTCTGGTTACAGGCGGCATATTTTGCATGATTGCCGGTATTATCCTGATTTTATCGGGAACAGTAAAAAAAGGAGCGTCCGCATTGGCATCCGGTTATCTTACTTCTTATGAAACGGAGAAGGAAGCGGCGTATGAAGAAAAATATGAAGACTATAAAACTTCGGCGGAAGAAAAGTATCATGTGAGCAATCGGGTATCCATCTATATCGGGGGCCTGGAAGAAACCCAAAAGCTGGAAGTATTGAAGGTAAGCGATGTGGAATTTATGATTGTAAATGAAGAAGACAATCAGGATAAGCTTACCTCCTGGCTGGAAGTGCCAGGGGAAGGGACTTTTGTGGTAGATCTGAAAGCAGGAGAATATATAGTGGACAATGAGCGGGCCCATGTTCTGGTACGGGTTCCCTATCCGGAACTGACAAGCGTAAAGATAGACTACAAAAATGTGGATAAAATACTGTTTAAGCATGGGATAATGAATAAAAGTTATCGGGTAGGAGAAGAACTTGCAAGACAGCAACTTAATGAGGCGGAAGTACTGTTTCGGAAAGAATTCCTGTCGAATCAGACTTTTTTCCTGAGCGCCCGGAAATCGGCTGGGAAAACGATTGAAGCGTTGATAAGGCAATTAAATCCTGAGATTCCGGAACTGACAGTGGATGTGGAATTCTATTGAAGATGTATGGATGGTAATCTGTGTCTGATTTACATATTCGATTCGCGAAAAAATCATCTCCTTTTACAGGAGGTGTTTTTTTATACGAAAAAAGTCATAGCTTGTATGCAAATCATCATCCTCTTTGGTATTCGTCCAAATCATGCGCGCTAAAGCCACATCTGCGTTTTCTGTAAACAACAATCAACATTGCTGTCTTATCAGCATCATTTCGCATAAGAACATCTTCCCTGTGCCATAAATTCGCGAAAAAATCATTTCCTTTTATGAAGGAGGTGATTTTTTTATGGGCTTTTTTACACGCCCTGCAAAAGGACCGGAATGCCGTGACAGCCCAGCGTGGACAAGGGTGTGATGGCATTCCGGCACAGGGCAAAAAAGTGTTTGACTGCACGTTGCGTGCAGTTTTAGGGTAAAGGAGGGAAGCTTATGAGTAACAGGAAAACTTTGCGTGAAGTATGTGAAATGTATAGGGTAACCAGGCGGGCCATTCAGGGATATGAAAAGGCGGGACTAGTATTGCCGTCTGGGAAAAACAAATACGGGTATCTGCTCTACGATGAGGAGGCCCAGAGGCGGATTGAACAGATTAAACTGTATCAGCAGCTGGGGTTTAGCATCAGGGAAATCAGCGAACTGATTACAGCGCCGAAAGAAAAAGTCAGAGAGGCGCTTGAAAAGCAGATTTTATGTTTGGAGGAGGAGAAAAAACGAAAAGAGGAGTTAATACGAAAGGCATATGAAATTCTGAAAAAACTGGGATAGCATCCAAAGTTGAAAGCAGGCTATAAGGCGGGAGCCTGAATGTTAAAATGCATTGCTTGTAGCAACGGGCAGTTCCGCCTATAATAGTGGTGACAACTGAAAAAGGACCAACTATGAAAAGGAGGCTGTCCAAAATGCTCAACGAAAATATAAAGACAATCAGAAAATCAAAGGGACTTTCACAACAGGAGCTTGCCGTCAGGCTGAACGTGGTGCGGCAGACAATTTCCAAATGGGAGCAGGGCTTGTCGGTTCCCGATTCGGAGATGCTGCTCTCCATATCGGAAGTGCTTGAAACACCTGTGAGTACATTGCTTGGAGAAAAAGTCACCTCGTCGGAGGTTGATGACTTAAAGGCGATTTCCGCAAAACTGGAGGTGATAAATCTGCAGCTTGCCCGGAGAAAAACCACAGGGAAAAGAATACTATATTGGTTTCTTATCTTATTATGTGTAGCCATAGCGGCCATTTTTGCAATCTTATTTGCATTAGAAAGTCCTTACCTTGGTTGGGATTACAGTGATCCTGAAACAGCCATTCTCGGAGTGGCAATTCACTCATTTGAGTGGCTGTTTGTCAAAGTAGCACCGATTATTTTTATTGGTGCGGTTATTGGAATTTTCCTGACATGGAAGAAAGAATAAATACTCTGCTTTGTAGCTTATTCTAAAAAGATAAAATGAAATTATTATCCCATTACCCCGCCAGACAGTATATAACAACCAGTTGTCTGGCGAGGAGGGTAAGCTGTGCCTTTTCCAGAAGGAAAGCAGCCGGCAATTTTTAATCATTCAAAGCCGTCGGCTTTTTGCTCAGGACTGTTTCTTAACCACAGGAATCCACACTTCATACTGGGCATTCTGAGGGTCCGGATTCAGGTAGACTTCCACATCGGGAGCATTTCCATATTCATATCCGGAGGTGGGCAGCCATTCTGTCACGATGCGGCGTTCCAGCTCCTGGATAGACTGGTTGGTTCCCGTTCCGGAGAAAATCGCCCAGGTTGCCGCAGGCACCATGTATTCCTCGAAATCGCCTTTCTCCTGAGAAGTCGACACGGCGATATAATACCGCCAGGGTTCCGTGTCGTTGCAGGTGCTGACACCCAGTACTCCCATGGGAGGCGTGTCCATCATACCGACCAGCCTCTGCAGGGTTCCATTCCTGGAGATTTCTTCCCACTTGGGAGGAATCACCGTGAAATTTTTCTCGATGTCCTTATACAGAGGCACGGACACACCTGTGATACGGAAAGCTTCTTTTGTTTCAATGCGATAATTCATTTCTTCCACTCCTTTGACTGTAATTTTAAAGGTAA
>JAAWLQ010000191.1 GCA_022797995.1 Lachnospiraceae bacterium | reverse complement strand
CAGGCTTCAGCTTCTCCACCAGATAGTCAGAAAAGGAAACAGCCGGCACCACATAAGGAACTGTGGGACTGTGTATCACAGGCTTCCCGCTTCGCTCCATCTGCCCCTCATCCCAGTGCTTTCTGCCATCCCATTCTCCGTCCAGATAGTCCTGGTAGTGTCCCCAGGAAATACCTGTCATCAGATGAACCACATAGCCTTTTTCCCGGTACTGTCGGATACGTTCCAATGTGGACTCATCCAGACGGTATACCATGATAAAATCGCATTCCAGATCCTGGGATTTACACCAGGGCATACCTGTCTGACATCCTGTCAATATTTCCTCTTTCTGACGAATATATGCCATAACCTTCTCCTTCAAAAAGTGCCTTCGGCACCGTTCTGATTCCCTGTCCATCTGGCGACGGACTTTTCTTTCCTGTAAAAACGCTGCCCGCCCAACAGGCAGGCAGCATCTGATTGATTTCGGATTTTAGTAATAAACGTGTTCCGGATCTGCGTGATAAGCCTCTGTGGCGCAATCTATTATCTCCTGCATTCCGTCCACACTCAACACATAGTCACGGAAGCTCTGCAGAATCTCCCTTGCCTCTTCCTCTGTATCCGCGAAGAACGCAGCCTCTGTCTTCGTCTTATACAGATCTCCGCCCAGTGCTTCCGCCCAGATTTCGTCATATCCATCGATTTTTTCCGCAAGGATCTGCATAATGGAAACTGCATCCGGAGAAGGCGTCTCCATGTTTGCCACCTTATACCACTCAACAACCTCCGGGAGGTCACCAGGACTCAGATACGGTCCAAACCATTCATCCTCTCTGTCAATGACAGGACGCAGCTGAGTCACATCTAAGCCTCTGGCCTTGCGTTCTTCCTTACGCTGATCCGGATTATTCTCAATCAGTTCTATATCCCGATCTGACCAGTGAAGATTCCCTTCCTCATCAAAGTAGTAATCCTGACCTTCCTCACCATATTTATATGTCAGTATCCCTTCCCTGCTGCTGATATAGTCAATCAGGGTCAGTGCGGCGTCCAGATTGGCACAGGTCTCCGGGAAGAAATAAGCGGGAGTACCTGTCTTACCCAGTTCTCTGCAATAGCTGTGAGACACGCCGCCCTTCCAGTCCAAAGGTCCTACGATTTCATCATACTTCAGTTCCGGATTGGAATAATACAGACCGGTATCAGCCTGGGCGCCAAGGGCAGAGCCATAGCTGGCCGCCACAAAAATATACTGTCCGTTTCCGATCTTCGTACCGGCCATCGTCTTGTCCTGGGTAAAGCATTCCACATCCATGTATCCTTCATGTACCAGCTTCCAGATGAACAGCAGACCTTCCAGATAGCTTTCGCTGATATAGATGGGAAGGATGGTTCCGTCATCCTCCTGAACATACTGGGTCCAGTGCTTATCGGTGAAAGGACGAATGATCTGGTTGTAATAGTTTCCGTTATGTCTGGTTCCCACCGGAATACAGTCATTTCCGTTGACATCCTTAGGATGCAGTTCCGTCGCCTTTACAATGAGGTCATACAGCTGATCTGTGTTCTTGATGGTAGACAGGTCCACCCCCAGCTGCTCTGCCACATCATGACGGATCATCACATTATATTCGTCAGGCTCCACGGTGGATGCGATATCACAGGGAAGTATATAGATGGGTCCCCCGTAAGTATTGATGAAGCCGTCATAGTAGGCCTGTGTGATATAACCTATCTCATAGCCCTGACCAATCCAGTTGTATTTCCCTATCTCTCCGCTGAGATCCAGCAGGATTCCGTCCCTGGCCGCCTTCTGGACGGCGGTGGTGGTTTCGCCGCTGTTCGCCCAGTAAGCTCCGTTGATGATATCCGGATAGTCGCCGCCGGCAAATACTTTATTCAGATTTGCGGCATTATCCTGATAGTTAAGCGTTGTCTCCACTGAGACACCAATCTTCTGTCTGATCTTCTCCGCCACTTCGGTACTGTACTGGTCCAGCGATATGTGATCCTGGCTTTCCCAGTTGTTCAACATAGTCAGCTTTACATCGTCAAATCTCTTATACATATTGCCATCTTCGTCAACGTAGAACTCCGTGCCATTGGCGGCGGTATAAATATTGTTACCGTTTTCATCCACAGCAAAGGACCCTTCTCCCCTGGCTGCCGCTTCCTTTGCCTCCACTGCATTGGTCACCTCTGCCACTTCCTCTGAACCAGAGGACTCCGAGGATTCGCTGCTCTTTTCCTGGCTTTCGACTTTGTCTGAACCACTGCTGCTTTCTGCGCTGTCATTTCCGCATCCGGCCAGCGTACCCGCAACCATGGTAACGACCAGTAACATTGCCAATAATTTTCTCTTCATTCTTACTCTCCTTTTCTTAAAAACGAACCTGCTTTCTGCTGTTTCAACACTATAAAATGAAACCCCTCAAGTTCACGGTTTTGCGTTTTGCCTTCCCCCTTCTTCTCCTCCTTTCCATATGTTCCTCCTTTATAACACGTTAACCCCGCGTCAAACCGTTCCCCTTCCGGATCTGCCTAACCTTTTACGGAACCTACCAGCATACCTTTGACAAAATATTTCTGCACAAAGGGATACGCTATGATGATGGGTATTGTCAGTATCATAACGAATGCATACTGTATGGACTCCGGTGTGTAGGTTACCATCTTACCCATCAGAATCACCTGTTCTTTCCCAGATGCGTCAGCCAGACTGGCAGTCGCCTCCGTCATCATCATTTTCAAAACAGAGGCCGCAGGCTGCAGCTTCGGATTTGTCTGGTAATATACACCGGTATACCAGGAGTTCCACTGGGATACGCCTATCATCAGTCCCTGGGTGGCCAGCATGGGTTTGGCCAGCGGCATGTAAATCTTCATCATGGTTTTCAGATGTCCCGCTCCGTCCATCTCCGCCGATTCCCTCAGCTCATAGGGAATGTTCTGGAAATAGGTTCTGATCATAATAAACTTGCTGAAGGAATAAATATCCGGTATGATATACAGCCAGATACTCTTGTTAAGCCCCAGAGCTCTGAGCAAAAGGAAGTAGGGAATCATACCTCCGCCGAACAGAGTGGTAAAATACCAGAAAAAGGAAAAAAGGCTTCTGCCGGGAAAATATTTTACCGACATGGCATATGCCACCATACAGGTAAAAAACAGGCTTAAAACAATCAATGTGACTGTGATGAACACAGATACGCCCAGCGAGCGGAATATTCTGTCATCCTTAAACGCATAAGTATAATTCTCCCAGGTAAAATCTCTGGGCAGGAACCAGAGCCCGCCTTTCAGGGAATCCCGCCCGGTATTCAGGGACTGGATCATTACATACCAGAAGGGATAAAAAGTGGTGAAGGAAAAGATCGCCAGGAATATCACATTCACACTGTCGAAAATCTTATCTCCTCTGGATCTCTTTATGGTGGAACCCTCTATCTTCTGACTTTTCGTACTTTTCTTACCTTTCATTCTCCCGCCTCCTTTACCATAAGCTGATATCGCTGACTTTTTTCGAGATCTTATTCGTTATATATGTCAGAACAAATCCTATAAACGATGTGGTGAGACCAATTGCCGTGGCATATTCGAACTTACCCAGTTCAATACCGGTGCGCAGCGTATATGTGTTCAATACGGAAGAGAGTTCATAGTTAGCCGGCTGCTGCAACAGAAGGACCTGATCGAGACCTACGGAGAGCAGATCGCCCATCTGCATGATAAACAACAGTACGATGGTAGGAATAATCGCGGGAAGCGATATATGCCAGGCTCTCTGGAAACGGTTTGCGCCGTCCACCCTGGCCGCATCATAGAGCTGCTGGTCCGCACCGGACAGCGCGGCGATATAAATGATGGAACTCCATCCCACACCTTTCCAGATATCGCTGAGAAGCAGCAGGGGATAGAACGTTGACTTCAGTCCCATGAAGAAAATGCTCTCCAGTCCAAACGCCTTCCGGATATCGTTGATCAGACCGCCGTAAGGTGAGAAAAGGGCCCGCATAATATACACAACCACTACCCAGGAGATAAAATGGGGCAAATAGGTGAAAAACTGGACAATTTTCTTGAATTTCTCCGATCTCAGCTCATTCAGCAACAGTGCAAAAACAACCGGTACCGGGAAGCAGAAAGCCAGCTTCAGCAAAGAAATTTTTATCGTATTTTTCGTTGCTGTCCAGAACTCGGATGATTTCATGAACTGCTTAAAATATTTCCATCCCACCCAGTCGCTTCCCCAGATTCCCTTCTTGTAGCTGTAATCCTTCCAGGCAATCTGGATACCCGGCATTGGAATGTACTTGAAGATGAAAATGCTGACTACCGCAGGCAAAAGCATCAGATAGAGTACCCTGTGCTTCCATATCAGACGCCTGAATTTTTTCCAGTAGGCTTTATCTGACAGATGCAGCTTTTCTTTACTTACTTTGCTTACCAAACTTTTTATTTGTGCCATTTTAACCTCCTCCATGTTTGTTCTTTCTTATTTATTTCCAGCTTTTTCCTTCTCAATACGTAATTCCGATTCAAAGTGTCTTTCTCATAAAATATGCTTATGGAAAACTGTCAAAATGCTTTTAAGCTCAGAGTATCAGGGAAACATTGAGAGTCATTGTAAATTGGATTGCCGCCATTATCGCATTCAAATATTTATAGAGGAAAGAAGTGTCTACAAAAGAATCCTACAACAAAGAAACAATGGAATTCACAATTTTTGTGTTCTCAAATTTACTGTTATTTTATCATTTCACAACTCTAATACAATACTTTTGCATGAAAACCAGACAAATATACGCCTCTTTTTGTCTATATTCCACAAGAAACAGGGGGCTTTTTTATCAGGTTTATACAAATCCGAATGGATTCCCTTTGTTTCGACAGTCCCTTGTCCAGTTCTATTGGGTTCTATTGTTCTATAACCTCCGCGCAGCCTGTCATATACGCAAAAGCAGGACCTTTTACAGTCCTGCTCCACATACGTTATAGTCTATATTTAAAAGGGAAAAAATGTATCTGTCAATTTGCATATATGATTCGGTCAGGTCGTCCGCTTTCCGTCAGCATCTGGACAGACTGTATTCCCAGCTCGCCGATCAACGCCGCCCAGCGTCCGGGCATATCTTCCCCGGAGTTTACCGGATAAAATCCCACATTCAAATAACTCTTACAGGCAGCTTTCCGTCCTTCGGAGGTCTTGAGGTATGCCATCTTACATTGATTTTTATAAAGTTTGTTTACTGCTATTCTGGCCAGACAGTTGCCCAGTCCTTTTCCACGGTACTCGGGCAGCACCGCAACCATATGGACATATCCCATGCCATTAGCCACTCGGTCTATAGCCGTTACCGTGGCAACCTTTTTCCCCTCATGCTCAAGAAAGAACACGTCCTCCAGGGGCTTAATTCCGTACCAGTTCAGAATTTCCCGCTCAAAGTTCGCCCTTGTGGCATTCTCTCCCAATAGCCCCTCCCTGCAGATTTCCACCCAGGCATCCTGATCTTCCAGAGTGCCCGAATAATTTGTAAGTTTATATCCTTCCGGCATTCCCACCGGTGTCTGGAGCTCCGGAAACGCAATCAGCATCAACTGTTCTTTGCGGGCGGCTCTTTTCGCCAGATATTCCTTTTGACCCTGATAAACAGAATCCGGAATGTCCGGATTTCCCTTTGAGTAACTGGGAAGCAGCATTTCCCCCGCTACCGCCGGATCCACACAGGCCGTATCGTATCGATACTGGTCCCGGGCTTCTCTGCAGCGCATATCAGGAATCTCCATTGGTATATTTCCTTTTAGAATAGAGCGATATCCCAGCAACCCTGGCAGGAACATATCCATGGCCTCATAGACGTCGATGATCTCTGCATCGGGATTTCCTTTGAGCTTTTCCACGAAATTATGCAGTGAGTAAAAATCTGAGCCGCCATGTCCGAAATGCTGCGCAATATACTTCAAATTGTCCTCAGGCAGGTAATCTGTCTCCATAGGATATTGATTATCCCTGGTTTTACGAATGTAAACTCTGCTCATACCGCCTGCATTTGCATCCTTCCGGGCACACTCAATCCGCCCGTCATGTCCGTAAACGCTGTACCATGTAGAATTGCTGGAACATCCTATTCCATGAAGACTCTTAACAACCGCACCGTTTTCCAGTGTAATAATTTCCAGGGCAGTATGTCCTCCCTTTGCTCCCATTTTCCTCATACGCTCGTTATTAGGCATTTCAAACGCCACAACGGATACGGGGCGTTTTCCTGCAATATGTATCACCGGTCCTATGGAATGAGTACAGTAGAACGTGGCATACATGGTATTTCGCCAATGCTCAGGATTTCCTGATGTATACCTTTCCATTGCATCATCCATGTTATGCATATATTCCCCTTCGCCGTACTCAAATTCTCCCATTTTGCCTTCGGCAAAAAGTCTGCGCATCTCCCGCGCGCATGGCAGAAAGCAATAATTTTCACCATATGCATAAATTTTGCCCGTCTCTTCCACTGCTTCCACCAGTTCCACCGCTTCTTTCATGGTCTGGCAGGGAAGACATTCACTGTAAACATGAAGTCCTTTCTTCAGGCACTTAATAGCGTAGGGAGCATGCTCCGTGGCAAAATTCGCCACCAGCACCGCGTCCATGTCATGATTGATAAATTCGTCAAAGTCAAGATAATAGGTAATAGAAGGATCGTTGTGAGATGCCCTGGCTCGTTCCAGTTTTTCCTTCGTGTTATCACAGATAGCCACTACCTGTGCGTCACCGACTATCCGGCAATATTTGACTATCATTCCGCCACGTCCTATTCCCATAACCCCGATTCTTATTTTTTTACTCATTCCACAGTTATCCTTTCTTCATTTTCTTTTGGCAGATCAAATCACTGTTCCGTTGGCCCATGTCCGGACATCCTCCCTTCTTACCCGGACTATTGATACCTAAACATACGTCTCTTTTCTTATCTTCTTTCAGATAAATTTATACAATAGAATCTGTCTTTTGGTTCTATTGTAACTTCATTCTATCATTCGAATTAATCGAGGCAAGTTTTTCATAGAAAAGCATACAAATTTATTCTTTTTATATACATTTTAGATAAATATATCGAATTATTTTTGGCAAATTTATACAAAAAGGGAAAGGTCTATCGTGATCCTTTCCCTCAAAAGCAATACCTTTTATACAATAGATAATTACGCAACCTGTGAATAGCTCCTGCCGCCTCTAATTTGCCATGCACAATTCCTCGTACAGCCGCGCCCTTTCCGCCTCATCATTCACAGCCAGCTTCGCATCCTCGTCCCTTCCAAGGGAATACAGCTCTGACAACAAGGCGGCCAGTCTGCTTTCTCCTCTGACTTCTCCCCGGAAAGCGCCATCATGGCCAGCCCCTGGGTAAAATAAGAAAATCCCACTCCAATGGCGTCATAGTCCCTGTAGGAATCCATCACGCAGGTTCCCAGCGACCCATGCAGCACATTTCCGTTATCGTCAATATCCCCGCGGAGAACCTCCATGGCAATATCGCAGTTTTCCTGATATCGGTTCTCCAGAAGTCCCATTTTTATACCGCGGCCGATGGCATAGGCAAACGCCGCCGTGGCCGACATTTCCAGATAAGTATCCGGCCGGTTCATCACAGTATGCCAGGACATTGCGCACCACGCCAG
>JAAWLQ010000190.1 GCA_022797995.1 Lachnospiraceae bacterium | reverse complement strand
CACAAATTCTTCATCATCCACACAGATTACCTGATACATATGCTTCCTCCCGTTTGAGTCCCCGTCCCTTTTCCGCGATAGTACAGACGGGGAATAACTGTCCCCTTTTTTCATCATAGCCAACAGGAAACGGAAAGTCAAGACAGGAATTCAGGTTGAATTAGTGAAAAAAAGTGGGATGTTTTCAAAAGTTTCCCCGGAGGAGGGGCAGTATAATAGGAAAAAAGGAGGACGATATCCATGGATTATTATTATGAAACAGCGAAAGGAAGCTTTCAGCCAAGTTTTGAATCTCTGTACCATTTTTCCTGTCCCGAGTGGTTCCGCAACGCGAAATTCGGCATCTGGTCTCACTGGGGACCCCAGTCAGTGCCTATGTACGGAGACTGGTATGCGCGAAATATGTATGTGGAAGGCTCTCCGCAGTATCTGTACCATCTGCGGACTTACGGACATCCTTCCAAATTCGGTTACAAGGACATTGTACAACGCTGGAAGGCGGAAAATTTCAATCCGGAGGAACTGATGAGCCGGTACAAAAAAGCAGGCGCCAGGTATTTTGTGGCCCAGGCCATGCATCATGATCACTTTTTCAATTACCCTTCCGCCAGAAATCCTTTCAACAGCGCAAATTACGGGCCGCATAAGGACATTGTGGGACTCTGGAAGGAGGCGGCCGTGAAGGAAGGGCTGGTATTCGGCCTGAGTGAGCATCACGGCGCCAGCTTTGAATGGTTTAATACGAACAAACTCTGCGACAAAAAGGGTCCAATGGCAGGGGTTCCCTATGATGGGTATGATCCGGAATGGAAGGAATTCTACCATGATAATGCTTTCACCGTGGAGCCGGGATATGTGCGGCATCATTATACCTGGGATGAGAGATGGTATCCGGTATGGTATGAGGATATCAAAGAGGTGGTGGACCGGTATGAACCGGAGATGCTGTATTCGGACGGAGCGCTGCCTTTTTACCGGAATTACGCGGATGTCACGGATCCCACGTGGCTTCCCGGACTTTCCATGGCCGCCCATCTGTATAATTCCAGCGAGGCAAAATATGGGGAGAACAGAGCCGTCTACCTGCACAAGGATAAGAGGGAAGAGTATCATCGCATCGGCCTGCTGGACTTTGAGCGCAGTATGGGCGACGAGATCAGGGAGAATCCCTGGCAGACGGACACCTGCCTGGGCCACTGGTTCTATGACGTGCGGGAAACCTACAAAACTGCCGTGCAGGTGACAGATCTGCTGGTGGATATCGTGTCAAAGAACGGAAATCTGCTGTTGAATCTTCCCCAGAGGCCGGACGGTACGCTGGACGAAGAATGCAGTTTTATCCTGGAGGGAATTACAAAATGGATGAGCGTAAACGGAGAGGGCATCTATGATACCCGGCCCTATCTGGTGAGCGGAGAAGGGGTCACAAAAGCGGAGGCGGAGAAGGAAACCGTATGGACACCTTATGATGTGCGTTACACCAGGAAAGGGAATACGGTCTATGCATTCCTGATGGGAAGGCCCCGCACAGCGGCTTTGCACTGTCTGCGGGATGCATCTGCCGTGAAGGAGGTATCCCTGCTGGGATACGGGGAACTGCCGTTTTCGGCGGACATGGGAATTCTGACCGCCGCGCTGCCGGAAGGATACACACCGGAAGGCGCATGGTGCCTGAAGATTTCTTATTAAACGGAACTAAGTAAAGTCACAAAGGCACACGAGAGAAAAATTCATGAGTGTCCTGTCGAATGAAATTTTCTCTCCTTACGTGTGTGCCGAAGGGACTTTACTCAATTGCCGTATGCGGCAATTTGTGCCGCTCGCGCAGCGACTTAATTAGGAGAATGCGGCTATGGAAAAGTTAAACTATCAGAAGGCATTTGAGAGGTGCCTGGCACATCTGGAAAACACCATAAGAGAGATGCCAAACCCTCCGGCGGAGTATGCCGCCTGTGGGGACGGATATTATTTCAGGAATCCGCCCTATCTGCCTTTTTCCCATATCGGCACCTGGATGACTTCTTTTTTTACCGGGGAGGGTCTGCTGGCTAGCCACAGCACCGGAGAGAAGCGATATCTGGAATGGGTGGAAGGCTTTGCGGATGCCTATGAGAAAAAATTGGAGGAAACGCCGGAGGATACCATGCATGACGTGGGATTTCTCTATGTGCTGTATGCGGTGGGATTGTACCGTGAGACAGGAAAGGCCTGTTACAGGGACATGGGAATCCGGGCGGCGGAGGTACTGCTGGGGAGATTTGACCCGGATGCCGGACTGATCAGAGCCTGGGGCAGGATGGACGTGAAGGACCATCATTCGGCGGGGCTTGCGATTATCGACTGCATGATGAATCTGTCTCTGCTATTTTTCGCATGGAAAGAGACGGGTAGGGAGGCTTTTCTGAAAGCGGCGGAGTGTCATGCGGATACTACGGCGAAGTACTTCATCCGGTCGGACGGCAGTGTATGCCATGGCTATCAGTATGCGGAGGCGGCGGGAGTGCCGGAAGGGGAGGTAAACCATTGTGGCTTTGGAGTAGGTTCCTTCTGGGCCAGAGGGCTTGCCTGGGCGATTTTCGGCTATGCGGTATGCCACCGCTATACGAAGAAGGCGGAATATCTGGAGACAGCCCGGCGACTGGCGGACAGATTCCTGGCGGAGACGGCGGCAGGGGGACAGGAAAATCTGACGGGCGGCCATGGGAAGACGACGATGATTCCACCCTGGGATTTCCGGCTGCCGGAAGGTGTGGAGAAGCTGCGGGACAGTTCTGCGGCGGCTGTGGCGGCCTGCGGATTTGACGAAATTTTCCGGGCCTGCGGGGAAAGCAGATATCGGGAGAGCGGAGAGTATATTCTGCGGGAGCTGGCAGCGGATTATGAGAATCCGGACGGGAACAGCAGCGGAATACTGCTGCATTCCAACGGCAAAGAACACTGCACCAGCTTCGGGGATTACTTCTATATGGAAGCGTTGCTGCGGTATGGAGAGGGCTTTGAGGGATATTGGTAATAGAGGCATAAAGGAACAGGAAAAGATGAGGAGGATGAAAAAGTGGAGGAAAAAAGAACAGTTCCTTTTCGAATCAATGTGGGAGAGGCTGTGATAGAGCCTTTCTGGGATCCTTCAGTCAGCGAACTGGAACAGTGGAAGCCGGCAGAGACAGGGGCGAAGGGAGCAAAGGTGCAGCAGTACTGGTGCTATGTGCCCTTTGAATGGCTGGAACCGGATGAAGAGGGGCGGGGAATCGTTCTTGAGAGAAGCTATGAGGAACTGGCTCTGGAAGGGTATGACCGCCTGATCTTGTCAGCGGCCATACCGGAAGACGGCTTTCTGCGGCTTTCGGCGGAGACGGACCTGGGCGTGAGACAGGCGGAAAGTATGGGCGGCGGCAAGAAGGAGCTGGAGCTTCCCCTGGAAGGGGCAAAGAAGGCATATCAAATCACCATCACCCTGGGCAGTACCACAAGGGAACCTGCCACCGGCTGGCTGAACTGGCTGGGAGCACAGAACGACGCTCTGCTGAAGGAATATCTGGCACTGGAGGACCAGTATGACGAGAAGTGGGAAGGATTTTTGAAGGATGAGAGCTATGAACCTTCTTTCACCCCTCTCTATGGACTGATTGCCACCGGGGAAGAGCTGAAAAGCATGCGTGTAAGATATGAGAAGCATCTGGCGGAAGGCGGTCGGGACACCTTTTATGACAGGATTGTCAGGTATCTGGAGAAGCGGCCTGAGGACATGATAGGAGGCTATGCCAGACTTACCGACGACATCCGCTTCTGCAGGATACGGGACGAGAATCAGTACACGGCGGACGGCGCGGGCGAGAAGCTGGTACAGTATGCCCTGCTGAAAAAGGATAAAAGAGCGCTGCGCCTGGCGGCCAGGTATTGTCTGTCCACATTGATGACCACACACTGGCTGGACAGTTTTCTGGCAGATTACCCGCCGGGGCTCTGGGAACATTCCGGATTTGTGCCCTCCGCCATTCTCAGCGACATGGCGGCAGTGCTGGACGGCGCGGGAGAACTGTTCACCGACAAAGCCATTCGGATGATACAGAAGCAGATGATGGAGAAGGGATTGTCGAAGGTGAATTCCGTGGTTTGGCGGTACGATTCCATTTTCCGCTGCAATCAGCTGGCCTGGTACAGCTATGGCAGAATGAGCGCGTATGCCGTTCTGTCCCGGGAATTCCCCAGGCTGCTGCCCTATATGGAGCTTGCGAAAAAGGACATGGAGGACAGCATGACTCTGGCCATGGGCGGAGACGGCGGGGCTGACGAAGGAGTGTCCTATTTCCTCTATCAGCCGGCTCATTCCGGCGGGGGACTGTTCTGGTACGCCAGAGCGCTGGGAAAGGATTTCCGGGAATGCCTGCCGGAGCAGCTTTTTGCCACCGGGGATTATGTGGACGTGATGAGCACTGTGGGAGAGGAAGGCTGTTTCATGCCTGTCTGCGACTATACGGAGCCTCACGACCTGAGAGGGCTGGCGATTATGGCTTATGCTCTGCCTGACAGCCTCTGGGTCAACGCTTATCACAAAAAGTGCAGAGAACAGGGAGGCTTTCCGTCGGATTTTATGGCGCTGTTGCTGGACGAAGAGATACCGAAGGCGGACAACCGCGGCAAATGTTTCCTGCGGCTTTCTGAGACAGGATACGTCTCCTCTCTGCGGGAGAAGGAGGGCATCTATACCAAAGTGTTTGTACCCGGGAACAAACCGGGCGTCGGCCATAACCACGAGGACAAGGGAAGCTTCCTGGTGGAATATAACGGGGAGCTGCTGCTCACGGACCCGGGTATGATCTGCTATGGAGATGCCGGCAGCAGGGCGCTGAAGATGTGTGATTTCCATAATATGCTGCTGCCCGCGGGCACAAGTGCCAGACCTCATCCGAAGAATCCTCTGGATGAGTTCTATACGCCCCGGGGAGAAGGGGATGAAAAGCAGCTGCATCTTCATATGGATCTGACAGCTTCCTTCGATGGCTTCTGTGAGAAATGGGAACGGCGGCTGGATTCCGACAGTCCGGAGGAGCTGACAGTGACGGACAGTTACTGTCTGAAAGAGGGAACAGGTGTGACGGCTTTGCTGCAGACCTGGGGAAGTGTGGAGATACAGGGAGATGAAGTGACAATTACCGGAGAAAGAGCGGAATGCAGTTTCCGGCTGCCGGAAGATGTGACATTCCAGGAGAGCCTTCATAGGATCCGGGGTAAAGTGCTCCATACACTTCGGCTTTCCAGAGAGGGGACGGAAGGCATTCTGCGGCTTACTATGAGATTTGACAGGAGGAGAATATGAAAAACCAATGGAACATGCTGCAGTCGGAACTGGAAAAAAGGGGAGTACCAAAAATCGGCCTTCCCACAGAACCGGAAGCCAGAAAAAAGAGACTGGAAGAAATCAGAAATCTGCTGTGCAGGGAGCTGTACGGCTATGCTCCCACCTTTCCGCTGAAGGTAGAGGGTGTGGAGAGGAAGCGTGACGATAACGGCTATGGCGGCAAGGCGGTGATCCTGCAGCTGGAGATAAGGGTAGCTTCTCCCTTTAACAGCGGGGTATTTCCGGCCATTGTAGCCCTGCCCAAAGGAAAGACGAAGCCGCCGCTGTTCCTGCATTATGCCTTTACCAATACGGCGGGAGACGGCATTGGGGAGGAGATTATTGACCGGGGGTACGGCCTGGCCTCTCTCTATTATGAGGCTGTGACACCGGACAAGGATGACAGCTTCCTGAACGGAGCAGGCTCGTTCTGCAGGCGGAATCCCTATGATTCCTGGGGGAAGATTGCCATATGGGCCTGGGCGGGCTCCCGGTTTCTGGACGTATGTCTGGAGAAAGAGCTGGCGGACCCGAAGCGAATTGCTGTGGTGGGGCATTCCAGACTGGGGAAGACCGCGCTGCTGGCAGGAGCATTGGATGAGCGTTTCAGCATGGTAATCGGCAACGATTCCGGCTGCGGCGGTATTGCCCTGTATCGGGGGAAAAAGGGAGAACAGCTGGCGGACCTGGCGAAAAATGCGGGATACTGGTTCTGCGGGAATATGGCGGATCTTGTGGGACGGGAACAGGAAATGGAGTTTGACGCCCATTATCTGGCGGCTCTGACAGCCCCCAGACATCTCTATGTGGCAAGCGCATCGGAGGATGACTGGGCGGATCCGAAATCGGAATTCCTGGCCTGTGCGGCCGGTTCGGAGGCTTATGAGTCTCTGGGACTCAGGGGACTGGTGTGTCCTGACAGATACCCGCAGCCGGGGGAAGCATTCCAGGAGGGACATATCGGGTATCATCTCAGGAAAGGGACCCACCATCTGGCCCGGGAGGACTGGCATCGCTTTATGGAGTACCGGGAGAGGCACAATATCTGAGAAAAAAGTTTTCCGGCGATTCTTGAATTTATGAAAAAAAGTGAAATGTTTTCAATTCAAGGCATTTCGGGGGACCGCTATAATGAAGAAAAGAAAAGAGGAGGGGTTGACGACATGTCGAAAAATGCTGTGTATAAACCTGCGAAAAAGAAGCTGGGCAAAAGACTGTTTGAGTATCGCTGGGTATATTTCCTGGGACTTCCGGGACTGGTTCTGTTGTTTATGTTTCACTATCTGCCCATGCGCGGTCTGCTCATGGCTTTTGAGGATTACAATCCCCATATGGGTATTCTGGGGAGTCCCTGGGTAGGTTTCAAGCATTTTGTAACTTTGTTCCATGATGCAAAATTTTACAATATGCTGCGCAACACACTGGTGATCAGCGGACTGAACCTGCTTACTTTTCCGGCCCCCATTATACTGGCGCTGATTCTGAATGAGGTGCGCAACAGCAAGTTTAAAAAGTTTATACAGACTTCCGTATATCTGCCCCATTTCCTGTCCTGGGCTATCATAGTCAGTTTGACCTTTTTCCTGCTGTCCACGGAGCAGGGTGTTGTGAACAAAATAGCGACATCCTTAGGGAAGGAGCCAACCGCTTATCTGTTCAGCACCACCGCCATTTATCCGATTATCATTATCCAGTCTCTGTGGAAAGGAATCGGCTGGGGATCCATCGTCTATCTGGCAGCCATAGCCGGAGTGGACCAGTCTCTGTACGAGGCGGCGAAAATGGACGGCGCAAACCGGTTCCAGTGTATGCTGAAGATTACGCTTCCCAGCATTATGCCCACAGTGGTGGTTATGCTGATTCTGAAGATGGGATCTATCATATCGGTAGACTTTGAACAGATCTTCCTGATGAACAACGCTATGGTGAAAAGGCAGCTGGAAGTATTTGAAATCTATATCTATAACAACGGTATTGCAGGAGGAAGCACGCAGTATTCCTATACCACCGCGATTGGTATGTTCAAATCGGTGGTGAATACCAGCCTGGTGATATTAACGAACTGGATAACCAGCCGCAAAGGCTATGAAGGAATTATGTAGAAAGGAGGGACGAAAATGGCACAGGCAACAACAGATATGAAAAATAAGAATAAAAAGATGGGCATGAAGGCCAAAGAAAATCTCTACCAGTCCCTTCTGTGGGTGATACTCCTTCTCCTGGCCGCCACTATGTTGCTTCCTTTCCTTTACGTGATTGTAGTGTCCTTTACGGATGCTTCGGTATACACCTCAGGAAGCTTTTATCTCTGGCCGAAGAAATGGTCCGCAGAC
>JAAWLQ010000189.1 GCA_022797995.1 Lachnospiraceae bacterium | reverse complement strand
AGCCTTTTCCAGCGCCACCGGATCCATGTTCCAGGTATCTTCTTCTGTGTCGATAAATACCGGGATACCGCCCTCATAGACGATTGGGTTCACCGTCGCGTCAAAGGTCATGTCACTGGCAAAGACCTTCTTTCCCTCCAGGGCGCCATGGCCCACCGGAGGCTGACCGTAAAGCTCCTGTCCTGCCAGCTTCATGGCCAGGTGCAGCGCCGCTGTTCCGGCGGACAGTGCCACCGCATACCTGCACCCGATTTTCTCCCGTGCCAGCTTTTCAACCTGATCGATATTCTCCCCAACCGTGGACATCCAGTTGGTTCTGTATGCCTCTTTGATATATGCAATTTCTTCCCCATGCATGGTCGGAGAAGACAGCCATAATTTCTCCTCAAACGGCTGAAATCTTCCCCTGTTCTCAAATGCCATTTATTATTTCTCCCATGGGCTGAAATTCTCAAGCCTCCAAACTTCTATTTTCACTCACTCGCAGAGCTGTAAAAATTTATGACGGGTTCGGCCAGGAAAAAGCCGATTAAATCAGCGTTTCCCTGAGTTTTCAAACAAGTCATGGAATCACTGCGCATACCACGCAATCAAATACCCCGCTACAAGCAACGGGGTATTTGACCCTCGCGGCATTCGCCAAATGCTCAAGCCAGCCATTGGCTGGCTTTAAGCACCGGCACAAAGTCAACTGCGTTGACTTGGCTCATTACTCGCGGGAATAAACGCAAAAAGACATGGCTTCGCCACCCCGGCGCATCCACATGCCCTAGGTTACGTCTCCATGTCCTTTTATATCCGCTGCTTCCCATACCGCGCGCGAAGCGTCGTATACGGCCCGCAGCTTCTTACCTTTTACACTATCTTCAATCCAGGGCTGCCAACATCTTACACTCTGAGACCACTGACATTTTACATTCTAAGATCGCCGGCACTTTACCTCTCAAACGCCCTGCTTCCCAAACCTCTCAATCAGCCTTCTCCCCGCTTCTCCACCACTCCCAGCCCCAGCGTCACTTCCACTGTCCGGCCCAGCAGCGGCACCTCCAGCACTACCAGTCGCTTATGCCGCAGGATTTTCTTAATCCGTCCCTCATATCCTTCCAGGGCTCCCGATGTCACCACCAGCTTATCCCCTTCCAGATACCCTTCCGAATATTCCAGCACATGCCCGCTGCCTCCCAGGCCCAGCCGCCTTAAATGCGCCTCTTCTTCCTCCTGGAGAGGCGTCATGGTCTCACCGGTCTTCAGAATCTTTGTCATGGCTTTAATCTGCCACAGGCGCATATGGAAATCTTCTATCTGCTCCGTTTCAATGAATACATATCCGGGAAAAAGCTTCGTCCGGATGTTCTGCCATTCCCCGCGGATTTTCGTCTGCCGCTCCGCCAGAGGAACGAACACATCCTCGTCCTCCTTCATGATTCTGTCACGGCATTTCTGCGCGATCTCCATCTCACGGCCCGTGTAAACCTGTATCACGTACCACATCTCATAAGCTCCGGTCTCACTTCTCAATCTCTATCCCCAGATACAGCACCCGTTTCTCTCCCAGAAAGTCCGTTTCTATCTCCGCAACTCTCTGATGCAGGTTCACCTTCCGCACCATGCTTTCCACCTGTAAAAGTGGGCCCGACAGGAACTTCACGCTTCCGTCCTCTTCCACTTTTACCTTTGAGACGGCAATTTCTCCGCTTTCATCTGCGAGACGCTCCATCAGGGCTGTCTCATTCGTTTCCAGCGCGGTGACGAAAGCCGCGCTGCTGAAAAGGAGCTGCGGACCGGAAGTCTTCTCCAGTTCTCTGTACACTGCCTCAGGCTTGTCCGTGTCAATGAAGAGATATCCGGGCAGAAGCTTTTCCCGTACAGTCTGCCATTGCCCTCTGTACTTTTTCCTCCTGCTTCTGGTCAGATGGAAGCATCTGGCTTCCAGTTCGCCGGAGAGAATTCCTTTCACGAGAGCTTCTGCTCTGGCTTCATCCCCGTCCCGCACATGCACCGCACACCACATACGCACCTCTCTGTCTTTGATTGATATCAGGAAAATAGCGATAATTTCGGCTTTCCACAGTGCCTGGAGATGCAGATAAGGTACGGATAAAACTATAGTTTTTTCCACGACTACCCTTGCAAAAGAAATCTAAGTGTGTTAGAATGTGATTCAGCGTTTTAGGGAATATTATTTGTTGATATTGCTTAAAATTGTGAATTGATATCAGATTTTTCTTGGTTGAAATTTTCTTTCGATTTGTGCCCTGCGAAGCACGGATAAATGTATACTTTTTTCCGCGTCCAGATATTAATACATTATTTTCTTTCTCTTACGTTGTGTCTGACTTTTTATATTCTGGCTCGTAACCATATTCTTTCCTAAATTTCTTATGACTTCAGTTATAAAAATAAAAAGTCACCAAACGCAAAAACAGGACAATCATCGTCTGTTGTCCTGTCACAAACATAACCCTGTTCTGTTTTACTCTATTCCTTCAACAGATTTGCCAGATAAAGTTCGTCCTTCCTATGAGTTCCCTTTATCCTCTTAATAAGCCGTTTCATTTCCTGAGTTTCCTCTTTAAGCCCATCAATTCTTCATAGTTTACCGCGGTTTGAAAAGCATTATTATAATACTGCCTGCTCTTCAAAAGCTCCGGTCGAATCTGATAATCCACATACATGTTGGAGAGGGATACATGTTTCCCGGACTTACAGATCCATATATTATCCTGTCTGCCCATCTGATCAAGCACCTCACAATAATGTGTGGTAAAGATCAGTGTTGCATTGTGTCTGTTCACATTCTTATCCTTATAGAGACTAATCATATTCTCTACCAGAGTCTTATGGAAATGATTCTCTACTTCATCGATCAGGAGATCGAAACCCTCCTTTAGGGATGCGGCCATTAGGGTATAAAGCAGTAATCCTTTCGTGGTACCGCTTGACAGCATATATACCAATTGCGTGTCAGAAAGATTCTTTTCCTCTCCATTGAAAACAAGCCTGTAATTATGCCCGTCAAGTTTCTGCAGACTTTCAATATTATCATCAAAGATCCGCATGATATTTGCCAGTACAGCGATATCAATATCATAATTCTTCAAAGCCTTGAACATCAGCTGATAAGTATCGGCACCATTTTCAAAGCTGTCGAAATAGATCGCTCTTGTCTGTTTCTTCTTCAGTACAAAGAAGATATTAGATGTATCTTCCGGCAGGTCGCCCAGGTCAGTCAGTTCCATAAAGGACTCCATATCATAGATTTCCTTCACATTTGTTTTATAATACGGTTTCCAGAAGATATGCTCATTCTTGAATACAGCCTTATTTCCAGGCAAACTATCTGCTCCAAGCTGTACTTCATATTTATATATATTGCCCTCATTATAAAAAATAATTTCTAATTCTATCCCTTCATAGGCAAAATGCTTCTCTTCCAGGCGAAATTCTCCAAGTATGGAATAGCAAGCATCCAACAACTCTATCGCGGATGTCTTGCCGGAAGCATTCTTCCCTATAAATGCCATTATATTATACACATGCAAATCCGGCGCAATCTCCTGAAGCTCATATTCCTTATCTTCAGCAGTCTTTCTGGACTTCGCTGCCAGATCGATTATAAAGTCATTTGCACAATTCTTGAAATGCTTAGCTTTCACTCGCAGCAGCTTCATGGCATACACCTCCGCCCATATAGTAACATATGAAATGAAATAAAACAATATTTTTGTTTATTTCTGTTCTCATTCTGTCATTTTGTCCATTTTGGCGATTTTCTATACAAAAAAACAACTGTCTATAGCACTTCCCAATACCCCTTCTTGCTCGCGCCATGTCGAACGATTTTCCTCTCTGCTTTCAGCCTGGACAGAATTCTTTCAATCTGCCGCTCTGTCAGTCCAAGGGTGGATGCGAGTATCTTTGCAGTCAACCCGGAATCCTGCCTGAGAAGTGCCAGCACTTTTTCTTCGTTTGTCCCGACATTTATTCCGACATTTGTCCCGACATTTATTCCGACATCCTTTGATTTACTCTGATTCCTGACCACATCCTTTAGCGCGTCTCTTATGACTTCAAGCATAAAAGTGACAAAAATCGTAGATTCCCCCGCCGTATTGGAGGCATTCAGCGCCTGATAATATCCCTCCTGCTTCGCATAAATTAAGGTCTCTATGGGCATCCATGCAAAAAATGCCTTCCATTTCTGCAAAATCAGAGACTGCCACAGTCTGCCCAGGCGGCCGTTACCATCCGCAAAAGGATGAATGAACTCAAACTCGTAATGAAATATACAGGATTTTACCAGAGGGTGTAGCTTTGACTTCTTCATCCAGTCAAAAAGCTGTTTCATCAGATCAGGCACATAATTTGCAGGAGTACCGGCATGAATTAACTGGTTTCCGGCATACACTCCCACATTGCCGCTTCTAAAGCAGCCGGCTTCCCTGACAAGTCCGTCCATCATTATTTTGTGAGCTGATAACAGATTCTTTACACTGTAAGGGTCAAGTAAGGCTACCTGTTCATAGGCCTCATAGGCATTTTTAACCTCTCTGATATCCTGTGGCGGTCCAAGTACCGTTTTCCCATCTAAAACATCCGTCACCTGGTCCAAAGTCAAAGTATTCTGCTCGATTGCCAGTGACGAATGAATGGACTTAATCCTGCTCTCCCGGCGAAGCCTCGGATTAGGCTGTAATGTATTATAAACAGCTACAGCACCCACCTGTTCACCAATTTCAATTATCAGATTCGTTATCTCCTCCGTCATTGTAAATGGAGGGGTATAGATGTCGCTCATGCATACCTCCCTATATTGTTGGCAGTACTGTTATCCAACGCTTACCACGGTTTTCTACTACCTCTATACTCAGGAATAATATAATCAGGTTTCCATATGGCTCCGCCTTACGAAGCCTGTTATCATAGTTCAATAAGCAATCCACTATACAATTCCAATTGCCTAAATTCTATTATACTTCCCACGGTCCGGTCTGTACAATTAAATTTTCTTCCTCTCCACATAAAATTGACTTTTCCGCCAATATGTGATACCTTTAATAATGCAACACTTTACAGTGTCAAATTATCCGTGCATCTGCGGAGCTAAAATAAGGAGACCAAAATAATGCCAGTAACAGATTTTCTGGACAGAAATGCCCGCTTGTACCCCAACGAAGTCGCATTGGTGGAACTGAATCCGGACGAAAAGGACACTCGGAGAACCACATGGAAGGAATATGACCTGATTCAGCCCGACCCCTTTCAGCCCTACCGGCACGAGATCACATGGAGCGTGTTCAATGAGAAAGCCAACCGCTTCGCCAACATGCTCATCGGCCGCGGAATCAAAAAAGGAGACAAGGTAGCCATCCTCATGTACAACTGCCTGGAATGGCTTCCCATTTATTTCGGCGTGCTGAAAACCGGCGCCATTGCGGTGCCTTTTAATTTCCGGTATGATGCGGAAGAAATCCTCTACTGTGCCGAGCTGGCCCAGGTGGATATGATCGTGTTCGGACCGGCCTTCATCGGCCGTATCGAGCAGAATGCCGAACGCCTCTGCAAAGGACGGCTTCTGATCTATGTGGGAGATAACTGTCCCAGCTTCGCGGAGAGCTATCATGAGCTGGCGGCGGATTACTCCAGCCAGGATCCCGGCATCAAAATTACGGATGACGATTTCGGTGCTATCTATTTTTCCTCGGGAACCACCGGCTTTCCCAAAGCCATTTTACATAAGCACCAGAGCCTGACGCAGGCGGCGGAGATGGAGCAGAAGCACCATGCCACCGGACGGGAGGATACCTTCCTCTGCATCCCGCCCCTGTACCACACCGGCGCGAAATTCCACTGGATGGGCAGTCTGGTGGCAGGCAGCAAGGCTGTGCTCCTGAAAGGGACGAAGCCGGAGACCATTCTCTCCGCCATTTCCAACGAGCATTGCACCATCGTGTGGCTGCTGGTGCCCTGGGCACAGGATATTCTGGATGCGCTGGATGCAGGTACCATTAAATTAGAAGATTATCAATTAAAGCAGTGGCGCCTCATGCACATCGGCGCCCAGCCGGTTCCGCCTTCTCTCATCAAGCGTTGGAAGACCTATTTCCCGGACCATGATTATGACACCAACTATGGTCTCTCCGAGTCCACCGGCCCCGGCTGTGTGCACTTGGGAATGGAAAATATCCGCAAGGTGGGCGCCATCGGCGTTCCCGGATACCGCTGGTCCTGCAAAATTGTGGACGAGAACGGCGCGGAAGTGAAGCAGGGCGACGTGGGTGAGCTCTGTGTCAAGGGCCCCGGCGTCATGACCTGCTATTATCGTGACGAGCAGGCCACCGCAGATGCCTTGAAGGACGGCTGGCTCTACACGGGAGACATGGCCATGCAGGACGAAGAAGGCTTCTATTTCCTGGTGGACCGCAAGAAGGACGTCATCGTCAGCGGCGGCGAGAATATTTATCCGGTACAGATAGAGGACTTCCTGAGACGGTATGACAAGATAAAAGACACCGCCGTTATCGGTCTGCCCGACAGACGGCTGGGAGAGAAGACAGCGGCAATCATCGAAATCAAGGACGGCATGGAATGTACCCGGGAAGAGATCGAGCTGTTCTGCAAGGAACTGCCCCGTTACAAGCGCCCCAAAGAAATCATTTTCAGCGAGATTCCCAGGAATGCCACCGGGAAAATCGAGAAGCCAAAGCTTCGGAAAATGTACGGCGCGGAACGGCTGGTGGCCCAGGAGAATATGGGCTAGCACCTGAGCAGAGCCAGGAAAGGCCTCCCGGTATAGGGAAGGCACTATCAGTCATAATCCACACTCATCAGACAAAGTCCCTGAGGCGGAGCCGTCGGCCCCGCCTTTTTTCTGTCCGGACATTCGAGAACTTCCCTCACCTGCTCCGGTGTCATCCGGCCATACCCCACCTCCAGAAGGGTCCCCACTATAATGCGCACCATATTCTGCAGAAACCCCGTGCCGTGAAAAATAAAATACAGATATTCGTCCTCGCAGGTGATCTCAATCCGGTCTACCTTGCGCACAGTAGATTTCTTCATCCGGGGATTCACGCAGAAGTTCCGGAAATCATGCTCCCCCTTCAAAAGCTCCGCCGCCTGCAGCATGCGTTTTACATCCGGCCTTTCGTCCAGTCCCCAGTAATATTTTCTGTCGAAGACCGGCTTCACCGCCCCTGCATAGCAGGTGTAGCGGTAAGTCTTGCCGATGGCATTGTAACGGGCATGGAATCTGGGGGAGGCCTCCCTGACCTCCTTCACCGCAATGTCATCCGGCAGGTAGCGGTTCAGGTAATCCCGAATCTCCTCCGGCGTACTGTCCGTCTCCAAAAGTGCGTTGGCCGCCATTCCTCTGGCATGGACGCCGGCATCTGTGCGCCCGGCGCCGATGACCTCGATTTCCTTTCTGCACAGCACGCCCAACACGCTCTCCAGCTTCCCCTGTATTGTGGTCTGCCCCGGCTGACGCTGCCAGCCGTAATAACGACTCCCATCATATTCAATCAGAAATTTATAATTTTTCATATGCTGCCTTTTGTCACTTCTTATCTCCCAACTCCTGTAATTCCTCTATACTTTCAAGGAAATGGCATTCCACCGGAGAAAGGATATCCTCCTGCTTTTTCCGATATTTGTCGTATTCTCCATGCGCCT
>JAAWLQ010000188.1 GCA_022797995.1 Lachnospiraceae bacterium | reverse complement strand
TTCGGAGGACACAATGCCAGCATTTTGGTTGGGCAGATGAGGGAATGAGTTTATCACAGTGTCATTTGAGGAATTTTGCGGCGCCCATGCGGGAGATTATACTTTGGAGTTATCATGAAGCAGGAGGAAGAAATGTCATTATACACAGCGGGAGAAATCATGGATATCATTCCACACAGATATCCTTTCTTATTAATCGATACCATAGAAGAGCTGGAGCCCGGGGTGAGGGCTCTGGGGAAGAAATGTGTCAGTGTGAATGAGCCTTACTTTCAGGGACATTTTCCGGGGAATCCGGTTATGCCCGGGGTATTGATTCTGGAAGCCCTGGCCCAGGTGGGGGCGGTGGCTTTCCTCTCCCTGCCGGAATGGAAAGGGCGTACCGCCTATTTTGCGGGAATTGATAAGGCGAAGTTCAGGAAGAAGGTGCTTCCGGGAGATGAGCTGCTTCTGGAGACCACGATCATCAGGGTAAAAGGTCCCATGGGCGTCGGAAGGGCGGTTGCCACAGTGGGAGACAGAAAAGTGGCGGAAGCGGAACTGACTTTTGCCGTGAGCTGAGGAGGCGGACAAAGTGATGAAGAAAAATGCAAGTGGCAGAATGGCCGGAAAGGCTCTCCGGAAGGAGAGAAGGCTGTCCTTTTTCAGGAAGCGGGCAGACGGGACGGGGACGGCGGAAGCCGTGGAAGAAAGCCGGGAGACGGAGAAAGGCACGATGAGCCGGGAGAGGGAAGTATATTGGATTCGCTGCCCCAGATGCGGGAAAACGGTGAATCGGGAGAAGGTTGTGAAGCGAAAATATATCTGCTATGAATGCGGAGGATATTTTCGGGTGAGACTGCAGAACCGTATCCGCATGGTGGCGGATCCTCACACCTTTGAGGAGTGGTTCCCGAAAATGCCTCCGCGAAATCCGCTGGCTTATGAAGGATATGAAGAGAAGCTGGAGGAAGCCAGAGAGAAGACCGGGATGGAGGAAGCGGTCACAGTGGGCCGCTGTAAGGTTTTCGGCGAGGACGTTGTGTTGGGGATCTGTGATTCCCGATTCCTCATGGCCAGTATGGGCCATAATGTTGGAGAGAAAATTGCGGCTGCCCTGGAGCGGGCCATTGAGAACCGGCTGCCGGTATTCCTGTTCTGTTGTTCCGGCGGGGCCAGAATGCAGGAGGGAATCATTTCTCTGATGCAGATGGCGAAAACCGCCGCGGCGGTCCGGAGACTGGGTGAGGCGGGACTGCTTTACTGTACCATACTCACGGACCCTACCATGGGAGGCGTCACCGCCAGCTTCGCAATGCTGGGGGATGTGATTATGGCGGAACCCGGCGCGCTGATTGGATTTGCGGGGCCCAGGGTGATCAGGCAGACCATCGGACAGGAGCTGCCGGAGGGATTTCAGACTGCGGAGTTCCTGGTGGAGCACGGCATCATTGACGGTATTGTGAAGAGAAAGAATCTGAAGAAGACTATCTATTTCCTGGTGAAAGCCCATCAGGGCAAAGAAGGCGAGTATGCCGCCTTCGCGCCGGATATGGAAGCCCGGTTTGACTTAAATGAGATTGTGCGGGAACATATCTGGAAGACCAGGACGGAAAATGTCTGGGAGAGGGTGAAAGCCGCCCGAAGAATCGAACGTCCTTCCGCAGGCGATTACATGGAGCATATTTTTGACCATTTTGTGGAGGCACATGGAGACAGGCGCTTCGGGGACGACCCGGCGATCACAGGGGGCATCGGCTTCCTGGACGGCCAGCCGGTGACTGTGATTGCAGAGCAGAAAGGAAAAGATCTCAGAGAATGTCAGAGAAGGAATTACGGTATGCCCAGACCGGAGGGATACCGGAAGGCACTGCGCTTGATGAAGCAGGCGGAGAAATTCCACCGTCCGATTATCAGCTTTATCAATACTTCCGGTGCGTTCTGCGGCATTGAGGCGGAGGAGCGCGGACAGGGGGAAGCCATTGCCCGCAATCTTCAGGAGATGTCGGCGCTGAAGGTGCCGGTTCTGTGTATCTTTATCGGAGAGGGCGGCAGCGGCGGAGCGCTGGCCACGGCAGTGGGAAATGAAGTGTGGATGCTGGAAAATGCCACCTACTCCATTCTCTCGCCGGAAGGCTTCGCCTCCATTTTGTGGAAGGACTCCTCCAGAGCCAGAGAAGCCAGCGAGATTATGCGGATTACGGCACAGGATTTGAAGCAGCTGGAAGTCATTGAGAGGATTATTCCCGAATTCGGAGGCGCGGATGAAACCACGGTTCAGGCTATCGGGGAATATCTGAAAGTACAGATCAGGGATTTCCTGGAGCGCTGCAGGGGACTGTCGGGGCAGGAGCTGGCGGATCAGAGGTATGAGAGATTTCGGAAATATTGATCTCCCCGGGAGAAACGGGATGGGAAGAGAAAGGACGGACAGGAGAATGTCAATCAGGATAACAGGGACGGGGAGTGCGCTTCCCGGCAGATATGTGACCAACGAAGAACTTGCCGGGCTGGTGGATACATCGGACGAATGGATCAGGGAGCGTACCGGGATTGGCGGCAGATATGTGTCTGTGGGCGAGACTGTCGCGGAGCTGGCGGCCAGGGCCTGCGCTTCGGCGCTGGAGAATGCGGGGAAGGAGGCGGAACAGGTGGAACTGCTGCTGACTGCCACCTGTTCCCCGGAAGAGGCAACTCCCTGCACGGCCTGTCAGGTACAGGATAAGATAGGAGCCGGCAATGCCGTGGCTTTTGACCTGAACGCGGCCTGCGCCGGTTTTCTGTTTGCCCTTCACACGGCCTGGGCTTATGTGGAGGCGGGAATTTACAGAAACGCACTGATTGTGGGAAGCGAAGTGCTTTCCAAAATTGTGGACTGGGAAGATAGGAGTACCTGCATTCTGTTCGGCGACGGCGCCGGGGCGGTGTATGTGGAAAAATGTGAATCCGGCGGTGTCCTGAGCTTTGTACAGCATTCCGACGGAAGCCGGGGCGGCGTGCTGGCCTGCGGCTGCCGGCAGATTAGCAATCCGTTTTTCCCCGGGAAGACTCAGAATCCTTATATTCGAATGGACGGACGGGAAATCTTTACCTTTGCGGTGCGTCAGGTGCCACTGGCAGTGGAGGAGGCGCTGGACAAAGCGGGGCTGACTGTGGAGGAGGCAGAGCTTTTCGTGCTCCATCAGGCCAACCGGCGCATCATAGAGGGCATTGCCAGGAGGCTTTCCGTGGGCATGGAAAAGTTTCCCATGAATCTCCAGCGTGTGGGGAATACCTCCTCCGCGGCTATTCCGCTTTTGCTGGATCAGCTGAACAGAGCGGGAAGACTGAAGGATGGAATGAAGCTGGTGCTCTCCGGATTCGGCGCAGGGCTGACTTACGGCGCCTGCGTGATGGAGTGGTGACAGTAAGTTACTATTGACTTTTGGCGCAAACTTGGTAAATTTATAGTATGGGAATATGAGGTGGCAAAATGGCACAGAACACGAAACGTTCCATTAACGAATTGCTGGTGAGCCTTTTTAACCATGTGATGGATATGGAGGCAAAGGCTGTGATCACTGCCGATTACAGTGATATTACCAACAATGACATGCATATTATAGAAGCGATCGGCGTGGAAGACCCCAGGAATATGTCCGAGATAGCGCACAGACTTTCCGTTACCGTCAGCACTCTGACCACCAATATGAACGGGCTGGAGAGAAAGGGCTATATCCGGAGAGAACGCAGTCAGAGGGACAAGCGTGTGGTGTACGTGATTCTCACGGAAAAAGGGAAAAAAGCCTTCTATCATCACAGAGATTTCCACAAAAAGATGATAAAAGCAATTGCAAGGGATTTAAGTGCGGAAGAAATGGAAATACTGTGCCGGTGCCTTGAGAATCTCAACAGATTTTTTGAGCCGAAAGCAGGTGAGACAGATGAGCATTGGCGAGAAAGTCAACACAAGACTTGGAGCGATTAAGACGGTAATCTACGGCAGGACTGCCATGATTTTACTGGGGTTTCTGGCACAGCTTCTGATGCTGGGGGTCGGATATATTCTGCTGCGCAATTACAGCTATCTCTTCTATTTTCTTTTTCTGAGTATCAGCGCCGTTGCCGTGGTGTATATTTTCAATGCGCCCGACAATCCGGACATGAAACTTTCCTGGATGTTTCCCATTGCAATCTTTCCTGTGTTCGGGGCGATTTTTTACGTGACAATTGTCATTCAGCCGGGGACGAAAGTACTGTACGGCCGGCTGAGAGAGCAGGCGGAATATACGAAGAAATACGTGCTGCCCAGAGCGGATACCAGAGACAGGCTTCGGACGGAAAGTCCTCATATGGGACAGCTGGCTCATTATCTTGAGCGCTGTGACAACAGTCCGGTGTATGACAATACCCAGGTGAAATACTACGCGCTGGGTGACAGCCAGTTTGTGGACATGGTGGAGGAGTTGAAAAAGGCGGAAAAATACATTTTCATGGAGTTTTTCATTGTGGCGGGCGGCCGGATGCTTGGGACGATTCTGGACATTCTGCTGGAAAAGGCCAGGCAGGGTGTGGAAGTTCGCTTTATGTACGACGGCACAAATGTGCTGTGGAATCTGCCCAATGATTTCCCGCGGATGCTGGAAGAGGAGGGGATTCGGTGCAAAATGTTCGCACCAATCAGGCCTGTTTTTTCACCTCATTACAATAATCGTGACCATCGCAAAATCCTGGTGGTGGACGGCAGAGTGGCTTTCACCGGCGGAATTAATCTGGCCGACGAATATATCAATGAGAAGAAGCGCTTCGGCCACTGGAAGGATGTGGGTATCCTGGTGAGGGGAGACGCGGTGGAGCGATTCACGTATATGTTCCTTGAGATGTGGAATGAGTCGGAGAAGGAGCCGGACACCCGTGAAAAATATATGCTGCCGCCGGATGCGTCCGTGCCCGGAGACGGGTATGCCATTCCCTACAGCGTCTGTCCGCTGGGGACAGAGCGGGTGGGCGAGAGAGTCTATCTGGAAATTATCAATACGGCACACACTTATGTACACATTATGACTCCTTATCTGATATTGGATTATCAGATGCTGATGGCTTTGATTTATGCGGCGAAAAGGGGGGTGGAGATTGTGATTATCATGCCCCACATACCGGATAAAAAATATGCGTTTGTGTTGGCGAAGACATATTATAATCAGCTGCTGGAGGCCGGGGTGAGGATTTACGAGTATGAACCGGGATTTGTCCACGCCAAAGTATTTGTGTCCGATGACGTCAAGGCGGTGGTGGGTACGGTCAATCTGGATTACCGGAGTCTGTATCACCATTTTGAGTGCGGACTGATTCTGTATCGTAATTCCCAGATCGCCGTGATAGAAAAGGATGTGCGGGATACACTGGAAAAATGTATCGAGATGACCATGGAAGACTATAAGAAAATGAAGCTGACGGACAGGGCGCTGGGAAGGCTGATGCGGATTGTGGCCCCGCTGATGTAAATGATGTATAGGCTGTGAATAATGGCTGTGGAGAAATGAACGGTAACAGTGCAGGGAGCTGTTGTAACGATTGTGTCATAGGGGTACGGATAAAGCAGGGCGGGATTTTACCTGCCCTGTTGTGCTGTAGAAAGGTTTTCGTAATTCTGCGGAAAGCTGAAATCAGCGGGAACATTCGCAGGAGAATGTCGTCTATAAGAGCGAGGCGGTACGGAGGACGGGAATAGAAGGGCCATATCCGGTGAGAGGATGAAAATCCAGGCACAGGTTCAGCCGGGACACCGGGCCTGTAAAGTCGGCGGAGAAGCTAAGAGTACGGAGAGAACACAGGAAGCGGGAGGAACGGAGATTGAGAGATACGGAAATACTGGATTTGTACTGGGCAAGAGAGGAAAGGGCAATTTCCGAGACGCAGCGTTCCTATGGAAATTACTGCTACAGTATCGCCTGGCATATTTTATATTCAAAGGAAGATTCGGACGAATGCGTGAACGACACATGGCTGCGGGCATGGAATTCGATTCCGCCGAAGCGGCCGGGCCGTCTTGCCCTGTTTCTGGGAACAATCACGCGGAATCTGGCCCTGGACAGATGGAAGGAAAAGCATACCATGAAGAGAGGAAACGGTGAAATGACAGTGGCGCTGGACGAGCTGGCAGAGTGTATTCCCGATATGAGGAGCACGGAGGAGGCGGTGGAGGCAGCGGAGCTGGAACGGATGATGAACGAATTTCTACGCACTTTGCCGGAAAGAGAGTGCAATGTGTTTCTGCGGCGCTACTGGTATGTGGAGGAGTACAGTGAAATCGCAAAACGCTACGGCATGAAGCTGAACACGGTGAAGACCTCTCTCTTCCGTACCAGGGCAAAGCTTCGGGAGTATCTGGAAAGTGAAGGAGTGATTTTATGAATCAGGTTACGAACAGAAGAAAAAAGATGGACGGAGCCATACGCCTTATGGAAGTATTGTCGGGGGTGGACGAAGAACTGCTGGAGCGGTGTGAACAGGATGACAGGAGAGTCGCCGCACATTCTGGCCGGAAAGTCGGGCAAAGGCGGTGGAAGTATACGGGAACCTGGGCGGCGGTGCTCTGTCTGGCTGTGGTGGGCGCCGTCAGCTGGGGGGGATACAAATTGACTGATTCAGTCAGAGACAATATGCCCGGGGCAGCGGGATATGATTCCGCGGGCAGTCTGGAAGCCATAGAGGTTGCACCACAGGAGGGCATTGGGCAGCAGGAGGCGGGAGCCGTGGAAGAGATGGCTCCCAGCATGGCGGAAGTGACCGATCAGCAAATGGTTCCGGAGATGAAGGAGGATTATATGTACACTGCTTCCGGCGCAGAGGCCGAAGGAAAAGAAGACGGCGGGTTTCCCGGGTCTTCCGCCGCAGCAGACAACAACGTCACCGAAGGGGCTGTAAGGGAGATGGATAAGTTCAAGGAAGCACAGCAGGAGAATGCGCCCGTGGACAATTTTAATGACAGCACAGCGTGCAAAAGCATGGACACCAGAAAGCTGACGGAGGAAGAGGCCAGGAGTATGGAGGTTCTGGGGAGTTCTGTCCCGTCAAAGCTTCCCCAGGGGTATGTCTTTGATAATGCATATTGCTATCAGGAGACCCCGGAGGAAAATCTCGGAATGACCTGGACAAGAGGGACGGACTCCATTATGCTGTATCTCTCTATCCCGGAAAACAGCCCCGCAACTGTGGATATCGGCAAACCGGAAACCTATGACGAGAGACTCTATGAAATTCCCCATGCGGAGACAGTTCCCGGGGAGTACAGAGAGACCGTGAACGATCCGGTGTTCGCCTGGGAGGATATGAGCTTGGAGGTGGTCAGAAGCCGTATTGTGGCCCGTGAAGACGCGGGAGATACGAATACGCCCCGGGGAAATTTCCGCGTGCTTTATTCCAACGGCGTGGTGCTGCGCTTCAACGGGCGGGGCACGCCGGAGGAAATCTGGGAGATGCTGTGCTCCTGCGGAAGTGCGGAGTGAGGGTAATCATTCGGAGAACCATATCTTCGTAACAGTTCAGACAGGGCACTGAACTGTTACGAGGATGCACACAAAACGCAAAGGAAATGCGTTTTGGCGCCCGAAAGTCTCGCAAAATTGCACAGGAGTGCAATTTTGACTTCGCGGT
>JAAWLQ010000187.1 GCA_022797995.1 Lachnospiraceae bacterium | reverse complement strand
ATTTAATTTAAAATGTTTATCTAGTGTTGATGATTTAAAAAACACACCTACAATATATAATTTTACACCATTACTGATTTCCGGATTTGTTGGACTGCAGGAAACAGAACAGAGGTCATTCCCTGTTAACATAAGACAACATTTATCATCAGGAAATGTAAGTGCTGTTATCAGAAACTTGGTTTTGGATTTGAAAAAGAATAATGATGAAAATTATGGAATGTTAAAGCAAAGGTTAATACAAGACTTTGGGTTTTATTTGGATGACGTAATTTTTAATGAACAGAAGGATATGTTTATAAAGGCCGCTTATAGTGAGAAACTAGATGATAAAAGGATTACATTTGATTTTAACTCATCAGGTAGTGGATTTATGCAGGTATTACAGATTCTAGCACCAATTTATACGGTGTGTCCTAATGAGTGCAAAGTTGTATTGTTGGATGAGCCGGATGCACATTTACATCCTAATATGCAAATCGCTTTGGCAAAATCACTGCAAAAGATTCAAAAAGAATTAAATATACAGATTATTATTTCTACCCATTCTGCGGCAATAATAAAAACAGTAAAACCTTCAAGTGTTGTGCCGATTATTGCGAATAATTTGATATGTAAACCACTGTCGGCAAAAGAAGATGTCGATGAGCAGATAGCGCAACTTGATAATTATGAATTGGCAAAATCTGTTATCAGTGGGAAGATGGTTTTTATAGAAGATGCTAATGTTGAAATATGGGAAACGGCAGACAAAATCCTGGGGACTAAAGTTTTTTATGGGGCGAACACAGTATCAATACATAAGGGGAGAAGTAAAGATGATAAAATGCCTTTCCAAATTAAGCCATTATTAAAAGATTTTTTAAACAAGGATATTGATATTATATTTATTCGGGATAGTGATGGATTACCTGATGAATGGAAACAAAAATTAGTTGATTATGGAAAATCAAAAAGTGTTCAACTTTATCTTTTAGAGATGTATGAAATAGAAAATTATTTATTAAATGGCGAGTTAATCAATAGGGCACTTTTTAAAAAATATTCTCAAAGTGACGGTATCCCGTCTATTGACCAGATAGAAAGAAAAATTTTTGATTCATTGAAAAATACGATTGTTATGTCGCGATATAAGTATGATGATAATTTAGAAGACAGCATTTTTAAGGCAAGTCTGATTTTAAATTTACAGGAGTATAGAAATAATAATGAGGTGAAGCGCGAAGCTGAAAAAATCAGGATGAGATATGAGGAGTATGATGACAAAGAAACATATAAAAAAATAGGAATGGGTAAAGAGGCATTAAAGCAGATTTTTAATTGGCTTAATGCTGAGATGAGGTTGAATCTAAGTAAAGATGATATATTAGAAGTGATGCAGGAAAGTGACATTCCAATAGAAATTAAAAATATTTTAAAGAGCTTACAGTCCAATATATTACAAAATGATGATATAGATGAATTGGATGAATATGACGAATCTGCTAGGGAAACAGATATTTCTGTGGACGCGGATTCGTTAGAAGAAAATTCTGTAGATGAAATAGTGCAGTTGTCATTGCCGTTTGGAATATAGCGTTTTTGCGGTCGAATTAGTGAATGTTTTTATATAATGAGTGTCTTTTGAGTATGGGAGATATATTGCCATGGCAAGAACCGTAGGAATAGGAATTCAGAGTTTTGAAAAGCTGATAACAGAAAACAACTTTTATATTGATAAGACAGATTTTATCAGGCAGTGGTGGGAAAACAGGGACGATGTGACGTTGATTACCCGTCCCCGCAGATTTGGCAAGACCTTGAATATGAACATGCTGGAGAGATTCTTATCTGTACAATATGCGGGGCAGGGAGAGGTGTTTAAGGGTTTATCCATATGGAAGAGTGAGAAATACCGTAAACTTCAAGGAAGTATGCCTGTAATCTTTTTAAGCTTTGCAGATATAAAGGCAAATACCTTTGCCTCGGCAAGGGAAAAGATTTGTATGCTCATCGAAGAAGTGTACCGCAGGTATGATTTCCTGCTGACAGGAGGGAGTCTAAAGGAAGGGGAAGCAGAACGTTTCCGCAAGGTTTTGGTAGAAATGACAGACTCTGAAGCTGCGTACTCTCT
Organism: Lachnospiraceae bacterium; assembly: GCA_022797995.1. Lineage (GTDB taxonomy): Bacteria > Bacillota > Clostridia > Lachnospirales > Lachnospiraceae > Acetatifactor. The sequence continues at coordinate 5,619 of JAAWLQ010000187.1, read as the reverse complement.
CAAAAATCTGTCAGGTTATTTATCAGGTTATTATGGGAAAAAGGTTATTATTTTGCTGGACGAATACGACACGCCGCTTCAAGAGGCCTGGGTGTATGGCTATTGGTATGAAATGGTGGAATTCATGAGAGGCCTGTTCAATTCTACATTCAAGACAAATCCCTATCTGGAGAGGGCGGTTATGACAGGAATCACAAGGGTAAGTATAGCTTCTTGCGAAGCATTGGAATCGATTTTCTCCGACTTGAATCATCTGACAGTTGTGACATCCACATCCGAGATGTATGCGGATTGCTTTGGATTTACGGAGGAAGAGGTGTTTTCTGCACTGGATGAGTATGAGATGCAGGATAGGCGTACGGATGTCAAAAGATGGTATGACGGTTTTACCTTTGGAAAATGCAGGGATATATACAACCCCTGGTCCATCATCAATTATCTGAAAATAGGACGGCTTTCCACTTACTGGGCCAACACCAGCAGCAATGGACTGGTGGATAAGCTGATTCGAGAAGGAAGTGCGGAGATAAAAATCTCTATGGAAAATCTGCTGAAAGGCAAGCATCTGTATAAGGAAATTGACGAGCAGATTATTTTTAATCAATTGGATGTAGATGAAAACGCGATTTGGAGCCTGTTTCTGGCCAGTGGGTACTTGAAAGCGGAGAGTTACATGTTAAATGAGGAGACAGGAGGAGATTTGTATGAACTTGCTCTGACAAATAAAGAGGTACAGGTCATGTTTCAAAAGATGATTAGAAAATGGTTTTCCAATACAGGGACAGTCTACAATGGGTTTATCAAGGCGTTGTTACAAGATGATGTAAAGTCTATGAACGCCTACATGAACCGTGTAGCCTTGGCCACGATCAGCTTTTTTGACAGCGGGAAAAATCCATCTATGGAGACGCAGCCGGAGAGGTTCTACCACGGTTTTGTGCTGGGGCTGGCCGTGGAACTGGCAGACCGCTATATCATTACTTCCAATAGGGAGAGTGGATTTGGAAGGTATGATGTTATGATGGAGCCGAAGAATGGAACGGACAATGCCCTAATAAATAATTGTGACAGGAATGCAATTATTATAGAATTTAAAGTCAGGGATTCTGATGAAGAGAAATCTCTGGAGGACACTGCGGATGCCGCATTGAAACAGATTGAGGGGCAGCGATACCAGGCAGATTTAGAGAGCAGGGGATTTCCTGGCGACCGCATCCGGAAATATGGCTTTGCTTTTGAAGGGAAGGAAGTTCTGATAAAAAGTTGATAAATTTTTAAGCCTTAACTTGACAGGAGAGTATGTGAGCCGGATTGAGAAAAAGGCCCTTACAAACCCGCGGGAGAAATTTGAGCAGGAATAGTTGGAATAAAATAGAGAGAATAGAAAAAGGACAGATTCACTTGCCTGATAAGGGTGGAGCGAATCGGTCCTTTTTTGATTCATGTCAAAAGAATTCTTACATAGCATGGAGGCTATGGCAGACCTGTCACAATTGTCCAAAACAGATCTTTCGAAGAGACACCTGTGGTTTCAAGTCGGTTTTTTACAGGTTGCTGCACGGATAATTCCATGGCGGGAAAGCGATAGGTTTTTATAATAGGTTTTAGATAATAGAATCAGCACTTAGATTCTATTATAGACTTTAGATAATAGAATCAGCACTTAGATTCTATTATAGGTTTTAGATAGTTCCTATAAAAACAAGAAGAGAAGGGGGTCGTCTATGAAAGGCGCAAAACAGGTCTTAAAGAAAAATGGAAAGGGACAGAACAGGCAGAGCCTGAAAAGCTATCTGAGGAATAACTGGCAGCTCTATGTGATGATACTTCCGGCCGTGATTTATTTCTTTGTCTTCAACTACATGCCAATGTACGGAATTCAGATTGCTTTTAAGGACTACAAGGCAGTGCTGGGCATCAATGGAAGTCCCTGGGTGGGCTTCAAGCATTTCAAAGCTTTCTTCGATGCCTATTACTTTGTCAGACTTCTGGCCAATACACTGATTCTGAATCTGGAGAATCTGATCTGGGGTTTTCCGATCCCGATTATCATGGCGATTATGCTGAATCAGATCCGGAACGACAAATTAAAGCGGGGAATTCAGACTACCATCTATGTGCCGTATTTTATCTCCACAGTGGTACTTGCAGGTATGCTTTACATCTTCCTGTCCCCCACAAGCGGTATCTTCAACACAGTGCGGGGCTGGATGGGACTGAAGGCAGTGGATTATATGTCCAGCGCCGGAGCATTCCGGCCAATCTATATCATCTCCAGCATCTGGCAGGGAGCGGGATACAGTACCATCCTCTTTATCGCGGCGCTGGCGGGTGTGGATACATCCCTCTATGAGGCGGCGGAGATTGACGGAGCCAGTATCTGGCAGAAGATTCGTTACATAGACTTTCCAAGCCTGTTGCCCACCATTATGATGGTTCTGGTGCTGGACTGCGGAAAACTGCTGGGAAGCAATACGGAGAAGGCTCTGGTCATGCAGACGGCAGGCAATATTCCCACCTCGGACATCATTGGCGTCTATGTCTACAATGTAGGTCTGGGGAGCGGGCAGTTCTCCTACACGGCGGCCATCGGATTGTTTATCAATGTCATCAACTTTATTCTGATTATGGCTGTCAACAGAATATCCAAGAAAGCCACGGATGTGGGATTGTTTTAAGGAAGAGGAGGAATGTTATCTATGGCGAAAAGTGCATCAGTGTCCGTCAGGCCGGGCAAGAAAAAGCTGAGTAAAAGCAACCGAATATTCAGAATCGTAAACGCATTATTTTGGATCATTATCATGTTCGTCATTCTGTATCCGCTGTATCTGGTGGTGATAGCCTCCATTTCCGATCCGGACGCCATCGTTCGGGGCGAGGTGGTATGGCATCCGGTAGGCATCTCCATGAGAGGATATGAGGCAGTATTCAAATATAACGAGCTGATCCGCTCGTATGGGAACTCTCTTCTGTATACGTTCAGCAGTGTGGTGTTGAGTATCATGGTGACACTTTTGGGGGCCTATGTGCTTTCCAGACCCAAATTCAAGGGGAAGGCGCTGTTCAATCTGTTTTTCGTCTTCACAATGTTCTTCGGGGGCGGGCTGATTCCCACCTTCCTGACCATGCGGGATCTGGGGCTTTACAATACGCCGCTGGTGGTAATTCTGATGGGAAGCGTGAGCGTCTGGAACCTGATGGTGGCCAGGACATTTATACAGACCAGTATTCCCCATGAGCTGTACGAGGCTTCCATGATAGACGGAGCCAGCCATTTCTCATACTTTGGCAAGGTCGTACTGCCCCTGAGCAAGACGATTATTGCAGTGTTGGCAGTGTACTATGGTGTGGCGAAATGGAATGATTACTTTACGGGACTGGTGTATCTGCGTGACAGGAATCTCTTCCCCCTCCAGACTGTTCTGCGGGAAATCCTGGCGACACTGCAGGTGGATAAGACCGGAGACTATATGATGAATATGGCCGACGATATGGCGTCTATGGCGGAGGCTATGAAGGTGGCACAGGTGGCGAAATACTGTATTATTGTGGTGGCTACAGGCCCGGTGGTAATCCTGTATGCTTTTATGCAGAAGTACTTTGAAAAGGGCGTCATGATCGGTTCCCTGAAGGGTTAATTTCCTGACGGATTTTTCTGCCGGAGAAAGGAATTATGATTCCTGAGAAAGCGGTAAAAGCAGCGGCAGCAGTAATGTAATGGTCCTGCTTTCCATATAGAATGTCAAAAATACAGATACCAATAAGGAGGTTATCATGAAGAAGAAAACAATTGCAATGATGTTGACTGCCATGCTGACGATATCGTCACTGGCAGGCTGTGGGAACTCGAATCCGGCATCTACCGGTTCATCCGGAGGCGGCAGTGCGGTAGAAGGACAGGGCAGCGCCGGAGGGGAAAGCGGCGGAGATACTTCGAATTTCAATGAGACAGGGTTCCCCATTGTCAACGAGTCTATCACTCTGAAAGTCATGCTGGGCATTCGCGACTCGGATTCCCTGACAGATCCTTCCGAAATGCCGGCTATCCAGCGTCTGGAAGAACAGACCGGCATCCATCTGGAGTGGGAAGTGATCAAAGCCAGTGACTGGCCCACCAAATTGAACCTGATGTTCGCTTCCGGGGAATATCCGGATCTGATCATCACTCCCAACACGGCAGTAGATCAGGAAGAATACGGAGTATCCCAGCAGCTTCTGATTCCCCTGAACGATGACCTGACCAGCAAATACATGCCCAATTATACGGAGAGAAGGGCGGCCGAGGACGCGGATCCCTGTGAGGCACTGACTGCCTCCGACGGCAACAAGTATGCCATTGGATACATGGTGGGTCAGTACATCAATACACCGGCACATTATTTTATCAATCAGACATGGCTGGATAACCTGAATCTTGAGACGCCGAAAAATGTGGAAGAACTCACGGAAGTTCTGCGGGCGTTCAAGGAGAAGGACGCCAACGGGAATGGGGATGCCACCGACGAGGTTCCTCTGGAGATGAGTCTGGATGCCGGATTTTACGGTGTGCGATATATGCTTCCCATGTTCGGAGTGCCTGCGGGCAACAAATGGATTTACATAGACAATGATAAGAAAGTGCAGTTCGCACCTACCCAGGATGGGTTCCGCGGCTGTATGGAATGGCTCCATACCTGCTATGACGAAGGGCTGACAGATCCTGAGATGATTTCACAGGATTCCAATACGGTAGAGACAAAGTTCAAGGAAGACAAGTCCGGATTCTTCACGGCATGGAGACTGAAGGCTATGGGCTTTGACGATGGTGTGAAGGCCACCTGTACTCTGTATACACCCGGAGACGAAGGCGCCTGCATGTATCGCTCCATTGAAAAGGCAAGCAAGGGTGCGTTTATTACCGCAACAAATCAGTATGTGCCTGAGACACTGCGTTTGCTGGATGCCATGATGGAGACCGAGATGATGTACTCCCTGTACTATGGTGAAAAGGACTCCACCGACGGCACCGGCTGGAAGTATGATGAAAACGGTAAGGTACAGACCCTGATGATGGGCGATATCGATATCAAGAACTTCCTGGACTGCAACGCGTTGTTCTTCGGACCGGGCAAATACATTGACTCCGTCTTCCAGTGGCCGGAGCAGAGAATTGAGAAGACCCAGTACTGCCAGACCTATGACAACGCGGGAATCATGCAGAAGTATTCCAACGATTACCTGGATATTGCGCCGCTGACTTCCGAACAGCTCCAGGCCAATGCGCTGGTGGAAACCGACATCAACAATGCCGTGAAAGAATATATGGCAACGTTCATCACAGAGGGCGTGACGGATGAGAGCTGGAACGCGTTTGTGTCCATGTTCGACGGCATGAAAGTGGCAGATTATGTAAGCGTTTACCAGAGCGCGATCGATACCATGGAACTGGAATAAAACGGACTGTGAAAAGAAACCTGAAAAAGGCTGCTGATTTGACGGCAGCCTTTTTCGACAATATGGTATTTTGTTTACACACATGCTATAATATCCGCAAAGGGCAGAGTCAAGTGCCCGGAGAAGAATCTGCCGTGCCTGCACGGGCAGATGATTATTCGGGGATTTGACGAGCGAAGCGAACCC
>JAAWLQ010000002.1 GCA_022797995.1 Lachnospiraceae bacterium | reverse complement strand
CTGTAGTCACCCTTGTAATATATTTTGGATCAGACAGCTGGGATGCGCCGCTCTCCCTGAAAGAAATGTATTCCGATGTTGACAATGCAATTCTGGCACACGCACCGGACTACCATGTAAACCTGATTGCCCCAAAGGAAATGTCGGATGCCGAAATTAATGAATTTCACTCGAACTTGCGTGAAGTAATGCTATATATTAAGTATTCTAAAGATAAGCAGACTCTAAATAAGATCGTAGAGGAAGACATAAAATTTCAAAGCATGGAAAGACAGGCAGCGGAAGTAATAAATGTTGTTACAGGATCCAAACTGAAATATCCCGAAGGGAAAGGAGAAGTGAATCATGTGTAAAGCATACGAAAAGCATGTATGCTTGGCGATTCAGCAAATGAGGGAAGAGAGCGAATTAACAGGCCAGATTAAAGGTGCTGTTTTAATGTGTAAAGATTTAGGGGTTTCATTTGCAGAAACTATAAAGCGGATCGCAGAGAGATTCCAATTGTCTGAAATTGAATCCAGTGAAAAGGTAAAACAATATTGGTAAAAGGGAATGGGATGCGTACCTAAGTAAGACGCATCCCTTCTTAAGTATTATCAGATTTTCCTTAATCTCCCACTACCCTCAGCTTCGCCTTTGCTGGCTTCAAAACCACTTTACCTTGCTATTCCTCACGCCGGACAATCTCCTCCGTATGCTTCCTGCCCATATCATGCAGGATTTTCCGGTTGGCCACCGTCTCGAAGAGAATGTTAAAATCATAATCCTCCGGATACAGTTCTTCCGCCGCCACATGGAACTTGACCCGCTTGTGATTAATCCATATCTTCCGGTCTGGCAGCTGTACCCGCAGTACGCCCTTTTCATTGATGGGTTTGCATACAATGCCAATCTTTTTGTCCGGGTAAACCATGACGCTGTCACCCAATTTGTACTTTGTGCTCAAGTCTTCCCTGGGTTTTGCCTTTTTGATTTTGATAATTTTTCCAGGGTTGGTTTTCTCTGTTCTCTCTTTTCCTGCTTTCTCTTTTCCTGCTTTCTCTTTCCCTGATATGCCCTTTTTTTCTGCTGTTCTTTCTTTTTCTGCCTTATCCGTTCTTTCTGCGGCCTTCTCGTGCTCTGCCATACTCCTCTTTTCTATTGTCTTTTCGGTCCCTGGCATATTCTTATTTTCTGCGACTTCCCTGTTTTCTGCTGTCCTCCCTTTTTCCGGCATGCTCATTTTCGCATCTGTCCCACTTTTCTCCGAGTCCTCCCTGTTCTCTCCGAAAGCATATCCGGCCACGGCATCCTCCCCATAAGCCGCGCGGACTGCCGTTTCCAGCATTTCCCGGGGCATCCCCAGCCTGTCCGCAATATGGAAAGCGCAGCTCTCTCCCGCCTCCCCGATTACCATCTGATAAGTGGGGCTTAATGTCTCCCTGTCAAAGGTCATACGGGCGTTGACAAGTCCTTCCGTCCTGTCCGCATACTCCTTTATCTCAGGATAATGGGTGGTAACAAGGAACAACGCACCACTTTTTCGCAGCTCTTCCAGTATGGCCACCGCGATTCCCATGCCCTCCGCCGGGTCGGTGCCGGACCCAAGTTCGTCCATAATAACCAGGCTTTCCGCATCCACTTCACGGAGTACCTCCAGCACATTTTTGATATGTGCCGAGAAGGTGGACAGATTCTCCGCAATGTTCTGTCCGTCTCCGATATCACAGAGATAGGCGCTGTTCATACAGATATCCGCTTCCCCGCAGGTGACATGAAGGCCGCACTGGGCCATTATGCAGTTCAACATGACGGTCTTGATGGCCACCGTCTTTCCTCCCGTATTGGGCCCAGTAATCACAACGCCTCTGGCAGTGTCCCCGATTTCAAATTGCAGCGGCACGTTCCTCTCCCTGTCCATCAGCGGGTGCCTGGCGTCCTTTAACACAATCCTGCGTTCCGTATTGATACAAGGCTCCGTCGCTTGCAGGTCGATGCTTAGCTTCCCCTTTGACAGGATGAAATCCAGCACTTCCATTACTCTGATATTCTCCTTCATTGCCTCCGCAGACGCCCCCAGCATGGCCGTCAGTGTATACAGGATACGGTATACCTCATTTTCCTCGCTGATTTTCAGCTGCTGCAATTCTTCATAGTATCTGGCTGCGACCGTGGGCTCTATGAACAGGGTACTGCCGCTTGCAGATTTGTCCACCACCGTTCCCGAAATCCTGAACTTATATTCCTTTTTCACCGGTACACAGATTCTTCCGTTCCGTGTGGTACAGTAAAGGTCAGCCATACACTCTTTCTGAGAACGCATGACCTGCTCTGCCTTCTGCTTCATCTGCTCCTCACATCCTGCCATCCGGATCCTGATCTGTGACAATTCCCTTGACGCATAATCGTCCACCTCTCCGCCTCTGATCTGCCTTCCAATTTCTTCACGCAACTCTTCCACGGCGTCCAGATTTTCCCCATAATACGCCAGAGGATTATCGTCTTCCTTTCCCTTCTCCAGGTATCTTTTCATCCTTCCTATGGCCGCAAGTACCCTTTCCACCCGCTCCAGCTGATAGGGCGTAAGGCAGTCCCCCTTTTCGGCAATCATCAGAATCTCCTTCGCTTCCTCCACGTTCTGCAATGGCGGCGTGCCCAGCTTTTCAATCAGCCTTCTGCTGTCCGTAGTGTCCCGTAGCTGTTTTCTCAGTTCCCTCTCCGACAGGTAAAATGTCGTATTTCTAATGTTCTCCTTCGCCTGGTCCGTCACCGCAAGGGCCGTCCATATATCCTTTATTTTGTCAAATTCTATCTGCTTTTCTATATTCATTTTTCAAGTCCTTTCGTTATCTTAGTTCCGAAACATTCCTGTTTTATCTTAGTTCCGCAAAATATCCATAAGTCAGCTGCGCAAAAAACCATGGTCTCCCCGCACGCAAAGATACCATGGTTTTCCGCCATAGCTGACCGGATTTTTTCTTCATGGAACGCTTACCCGTGACAGTTGGGCAGAATTCCATCTTACGACGGGCTTTCCCATCCATCGAACAGGGGAATTCCTTCTCCACTACTCATCACGGGGCCCGCATGCCGCCTCAGCGGCAGACTTCCATCTGAGGGCCATGTATATAAAAACAGCATGACCATACAGTCATGCTTATATTATCCGGACAGATACCACAATATGAAGCGATTGTAAGGAATGCGGCTTTTGCCGCTGACAAATGGGCACACTTCCAGCCTGAATCATGGCACGAAACTTACCCATCTAATATTTATTTTGCCATTTCCATCCTTACAACCACAATTAACATGCAAAATCCTCCTGAACTTTCTTTTTAATTACTGCTGCCGACTTTAATGATCGGCAGCAGTCTTAACCCATTATACTGGCTGAGGCCAATGTCTGTCAAGCACCTTTTGATTGTATCTTCAGGCTGCTCTTACAAGCTCTTACAGCACGCTTACGACTCGTCACAGTTCAGACAGGGCTCTGAATTGCTGAAAAACTCTTACACCGTAAAATCATACGTCAATATAGTCCCATCATAAAATACAATGGTCAGGGTATGGCTGCCCTCTGGTATGGTAACCGTCGGATCTGTTATATAAAGCGTCAGCACATTATCCATCAGGTCTCCTTCAGAGGTGTATTCCGCCGTAAATAAATACTTCCCTTCCATTCCGCTGATCTGGGTCTGGTTATTGTCGTAACGCCCATATACCGCCTGGTCAAACACCAGCTTGAGCTTTATTCTGCCTGAGTTCCTGAGAACCTCTCCGCTTATAATCTTCGGCTGAGATGTATCACCGGGATCCGGAGCAGTGTATTCAGGAATCTGCTCATAGCTGTAGAACTCCTCCCTGTTGCCACTTGTGTCCTCCGTCGCACAGCAGAACCATTGCCCTTCCTTTACACCCTTTATAGTTACATAATTCAGACCGTATCCCATGAGAAATTTCGTACCATTGGCATAAATCTGCGCGGGATCCTTAGCCGTGATCGTGCCCTCGCCCTCTACCTGGTCCTGAACCGCGTAATAAAGCGTGCCCGCTTCATCTGAATTGACAGTAACCTTTATCGTATCCACATCTTCCCACTCGATACTTCTTATAGTAACGCCGGGTGCCTGCAGGTCAAGGTAGCACGACCCCTTTAGCTGCGTGCCATCTTTCAGATTAATCAGAATCGTATACGTATTATTTCCTTTCGGCACAGTACCCAATGGCATATACACACGATAAATCCTGTTATCCGTAGTCCTGACCTCTCCAAGTGTCGTCTGGTTCAGCGGACAGCTTATATCAAACTGCCCCAGAGTCAGGCTCTCTGAAGTGGCAGTCTCCAGCTCTATCTCAAAACCATATAAAAATTCGCCGTTTGCCTGCTTCTCAGCGAATGCTCTGGCTCCTTTGATTGCGGCCGCATTCTCCGAATAGACTTCTCCGTCAATGGAAAGGCTGTTTACCAGTGTGGCTTTTCCCTCTGTATTGACAGCCACATAATACATGGTATATGGCATACCCTCTGTCAGGCCTGTAACGGTTAAGATATTCTCATGCTGGCTCATTTCCGTCCTGACACCAGAACTGATAATTTCTGATTCTGTTGCTTCAAAATCTCCCGCGGAAGCCGCGCGTGCCAGAGCCCGCCCGTTTTCCCTTAAAATGTAGTAAAAATAGCCTGGTTCGTCTGAATTATAGGTAATCCTGGCCTCGCTGACACTGGTACGAACAGCGTTCATACTCGAAATCTGTGCACAATCTGTCCTGTAAGCAAAGACCTTTGATATGGATGTTCCATCGGCAAGGGTGATCTGTATATCATATTCCTGATCCCTGTAATAGGCAGTCACCAGGTCATAAACCATATTATCATTGGTTGACACAGACAGGATCGTCATATCAGAGCCACCGCTGTTACATATGATACTGAATGCGTCCAGCGCAAGGGACTGTTCCGTCTTCTGATTCAAGGTGACCCTGATACGGCCGCTGCTCATAACCTCCACACTCTGAATCCCAACTTTTTCTGTTGCAGGCTCTGAAGGCTTTTCTGCAGGCTCTGAAGGCTTCTCTGCAGGACTGCTGTGTCTCGCCGCTTCTTCGGCCTCTACCACGGCCTCGCTTCTGCCCTCCCTGCCTTCTTGCTTCCCCTGTTCCTGGTAATGCCTGTAGGCCGCCAGTATATCGTTACCAAAGACAGCCTGCAAATCGCTGTATCTGTTAAGATAATCCACCGGATCAAAGTCAGTGCCATTATCTCTGTGTTCAAGGGCTCCATAAGAAAGATAATGCTCCACATAAGCATCCCAGTCATCCCCAAATGCATCCTGGAGATCCTGATATTTCTCCCTGTATTTGACGATGTCTATCATCTCGCTCATTTCCCTGCCTTCTGAAAGCCCATAGGTCATAAAATGCTTCAGCAGAGCCTCCCTGTCATAACCAAATGCTTCCTTCAGATCCGGGTACAAATCCGCATAATAATGTTCGTCAAAAATGGTTTCTATACCCACATTTGCCGCCTGGGTATAGTAGCTGCTGCCCAGTGCTACCGTTCCTGCTACTGCCGCAATGGCGATTCTTCTGCCCGTTTTTGCCGCCCTTGTCAGACTTTTCCTGAACATTTCACTCATTCTCTTTTTCCCTTCCATTTTCTTAATTTCTTTCACAGGCCTATCTGTTATTTATCATAATGTTTTTTTGCCCCGGAGTCAAGTGAAGGACCGACTATATCTCCCCGTTTTTCTTTTTCCTTCCTGTATAAGTCCAAAAAGTAGCCGTTATGAGCCAGCAATTCCTCAAAACTCCCGTTCTCCACAATTTCTCCGTTCCGAAATACGAAGATTTTGTCAAATTCACTGATGGAAGTCAGGCGGTGCGCAACGGCTATCACCGTGGCATGGTTCACCTGCTCTAAGACATTTTTCATCACAATGCTTTCCGTCACATGATCCAGGGCAGATGTGGCCTCATCCAGGATAACGATGTCGGGCGTCTCGAACCAAAGCCGGGCCAGCGCAAGTCTCTGCTTTTCTCCGCCCGACAGTAAAGTTCCTTTTTCGCCGATTCTGGTATCCAGTCCCTCCTCTGACGCCTCAAGCATCGGCAGAAGCTGTGTCCGCTCCAGGCACACCTGAACATCAGCCTCCGAAACCCCATTGTCGAACGTCAGGTTCTCTCTGATTGTGCCGTCAAAAACAGGAGTGTCCTGTGAGAAATAGGACAGCTTTTCATACAGGGATTCCAGGGAAATATTTTTTAACGGTTCGCCGTCAAAAAGGATCTCTCCTTCCTCATACTTGAGCAAGCCTGCCAGTATTTTGGTCAACGTTGATTTCCCCGAACCAGATTCCCCCACAAAGGCTGCTTTTTCACCCTTTTTAATGGTCAGACTCACATCTTTCAGTACTTTCTTATTCCCATCGGAGTTCTCCTCATAGGAATAGGATAAATTTTCAATCCGAATCTCCTTTGAAAGCGTGGCAAAATCCGTTCCCTGTTTTAGCTGCGTATCCTCCTTCAAATCCAGTAGTCCCGTATAACGGCTCCATGCCGTTAAGTTCAGCTTATACTGAACATAAATCACGTTAAAAATGGCAATAGGAGTGTACGCATTATCGATCAATGTGATTAAAGCCACCACCGCGCCAACAGATAAGCGGCTGTTTTTCCACGCATAAGCTAAAATTCCAACGTCCAGGCAGGCGACTAACAGAGCAAATATGGTAAAAAAGGCCTCGTGTATCATAGTCATTTTCACTTTGGATGACACGATAATCCGCTTCGCCCCCAATGCCTTTTTTATTTCATTGGAGAATTGGCCTTTCAACCGGAAAAGCGGCATTTCCATAAAACCGCGCACAAGGAAATGATTCAGTTCTTCCTCGTTGGTCAATATCTTTTCCTTGATCTGATACAATCCCTTCAGCAGTAAATTTGTGACGAAAAACACTACAATATATCCTGCCACGAGAAAACAGGTGATATTTTTGTCTATTCTCCAGATAAAATACAGACTGAAAAGGATTGTGGGAACCAGATTTCTGATAACGCAGAACCAGAAGTCATAGAGGACACCTTTCCCTGCGGCGGCACCATTTTCAATCTGCTGTACCAGCTTTCCTGTCCCCAGCTTCTGGTATTTCATATAATCCAGTCTGCCGATTTTCTGCAGCGCCGCCAGCTTGAAATCCAAATAAATCTCATTTTCAAGCTTAGCAGACGGATAATTATCCACATAGTTCATTCCATAATGAACAAAAAGCACAATCCCATAAAGCAGGATCCCACCAACAGTTATCGTCCTGTCCGTCAGCCCGTCCACAATCTTCTGAAAATAATCTGCCTTATAGTTTGCCATAAAAGCATTAAAAAAGCCGATTAACAGGTATACAATAACCAAATTTCTGTTATTTTTCAAAATATCTTTCATATAGCGCATCGCTGTACTCCTTTTCCAATGTTGATAGTATCATCGGACCAGTACAGTTGCGGCTGCCAGCAAGTTTTCTTCTCCTCAGCACAATCTGCCGACAGTCATGTCAACTGTACTGAGAAGTTATCTCGGATGTATTTCATGGACAATTTCACCTCTTTCTTTTTCAGTTAGAATTCTTCAGAAAATCACTGAACTCTTTCAGTTCTTTCTTCCTGCCCTCCGGAAGACTGTTGAATTCCAAATTGCAGATCGCTCCCTCTAAGGCATACAGATGTACCAGACAGACATTTGGATACTTTTCCTTTAATTTCAGAAAAGCTCCTTCGGCGCCGGAGCGGGTCAGTTCCTCCGCCGAACCAATCCCCACGGAAGTTAACTTCTTTGCCAGTTCCCTGCCAATATTTATCATAGATGTCAGTTCTGTCATATTTTATCCTCCATGCTCTCTCCAAGTCCAGACCAGAGTGCTCTCTCAAATCCGCACAAACTCCACCGGGTTCCCGTGCTCCTCTATGATGCTGACCAAGTCTCCTATCTTCATCCATACCGTTGCCGTATTGTCATTGGGATGTACGCCGATCAGTCCCGGCTCACCAATAAAGTCTCTGTCAATAAATACCTTTACTTTTAGCTCCTTATCATTCAATATTCCAAAGGGCGTTACCGCCCCCGGCGTCAGTCCCATAATGTCCGCCAGGTCCTTTTCCGACGCGAAACTCAGCGGGCGGGTATTATTTTTCTTCCTGAATTCCTTCAAGTCCACCCGTTTATCCCCTTTTACTGTGATAAGATAGTAATTTCTTTTCTTATCGTCCCGGATAAATAAATTTTTGGCATCAGCCTCCGGATAAGGAATGTCAACCTGCGAAAGGTCCCCCATATTATAGACAGCCTTATGCTCCGTAACCTCGTGCCATATATTTTTTCTTTCCAGCAAGGTATAAATTTCCTGCTTTTTCCTGTCCTCCGGGGAGCTCTTCAAGTTCCCCTTTCGTATATTATCCTGGATCATCCCGTCTGTTACCTCGAACAGCTTTTCCGACCCCAGTTTCGTTTTTCTCTGCCTTTTATAGACCTGCTCCGCAGTGACATTATGCTCCTTCCAGTCGCCGCCATGATTACTGTTATTCAGCATAAGCGGTTGAAAATTGTCCATTGCATGTGCAAATCTGGATTCTGCGGTTTCATATGCTTCAAATTCGTCAAATAATGCGATAAATTCTTTTTTCTGCTCTTCCGGAAGAATTGAAAATATACGTTCCTTAGCGGCATCTTCCCTGGCCTTTTGGGTTTTCAGGCCTTCTGCATCGTACGCATAGGTATCTCCCGCATCGATTTCAACAATGTCATGAATCAGACACATCAGCATTACTTTTGCGATATCCACCTCTTCATTTGCATACTCTTTCAGCAGATACGCCATAATCGCCATATGCCAGGAATGTTCCGCATCGTTTTCATTTCTTCCATGAGAAGATAAATGGGTCTGCCTGAATACATTTTTCACCTTATCTATTTCCAGGGCAAATGCAATTTGCTTTTTTATACGCTCATCCATACCAATAGTCATTCCTTTCCGTTGCCTGTGAATTCCCTATAGCACTTACTAATCAGTATAAATTCACAGTACGAATTCCAGTTGAAAGATGATTGTACAGGACAAGCTACAAATTGTCAAGTACTGTGATTTGTGCTTGACAACAATCCCCACATACTCTATACTATAAAAGAGAGATGGGTTTTTTGCCAAGTAAAATCTTATGATTAGAAAGGGTTGCTCGTTTCTTTTTTTATGTCCATAATGTCATAAAGATACATTTTTCCGTCTGCATCGTGCCGTATCAGCATGGAGGCATGGAACACATTATATCGCTCCACTTCCCCATTTTCATCAAAAACAGGCAGTGCAAAACGTGAATTATATCGATACCACCCATTCGCGGCATTTTTATTATGTTTTTCGCCGGAATTTTAATTCCATACCCTGAAAACCGCCTGCTAAAAATGCGGTCCAGGCAAAAGATAATCCATAGAAAGGACCTATACCATGAACAGCAACACCGAACCCACCCGGCTGCTTCGCGATAAACTGACAGACGTCTTCGATGAGGAATCCATCCGACTGTTTCAGGATTTTTTTGATTCCGCGAAGGACCTGATGTCCTGCTATCGCTGTGCCATTATGGAAGTAGAGACCAAATTCCGCGTCCTGAACGAACGTTTCTCCATGTATCATGACCGAAATCCCATAGACACCATCCAGAACCGCTTAAAATCCCCGGAAAGCCTCCGCAATAAGCTGATTCGGAAGAATCTGCCTTATACCATGGAAGCCATCGAGAACAATATTTTCGATGTGGCTGGCGTACGTGTCATCTGCTCCTTTGTGGATGATATCTATATGCTTGCGGACTGTCTCCTGCAGCAGGATGATATCACCCTCATCAAAAGAAAAGACTATATTCAGAATCCGAAGGAAAATGGTTACCGGAGCCTCCATCTGATTGTGGAGGTACCTATTTTTCTCCAGAATGAGAAAAGGTTCATGAAAGTAGAAGTGCAGCTGCGCACCATCGCAATGGAATTCTGGGCCAACCTGGAGCATCAGCTGCGCTACAAGAAGAATCTCTCCCCGGAAATTCTGGCCAAAACCGGAGCCCGGCTCTACGAATGCGCGGAGCTAAGCGCCCTGCTGGATTCCCATATGCAGGATATTAAGGATACGATTGAGAAGGAGGAATAAAGAGCAAATAAAATCTCAAATCAACCCCGCAGACTTCAGCCCGAACACCCAGAGGAAAATAGTCACAACGGACACAAGGGTACTGCACACCACCAGCTCCCCGGCCAGTTTGCCATCCCCGCCCATGTTCTGTGCCATGGGGAAGGAGGCTGCCGCGGTAGGCGTGGCGAACATGGTCAGCAGCACAAAGCGCTCCAACGGTTCCATGCCCACCGCTATGGATACCGCTATCATGACAGCGGGTATCAATACAAGCTTCATGAAAACTGCAGGTATAATAACCCGCAGATTACTTTTCAGGGAAGAGAACTGCAGAGTCCCTCCCAGGATAAACAGTGCCAGCGGAGTGGTGGCGGCGGAGAACTGGGACACCGGTTTTTCAACACAGGCCGGAAGCCGGATCCCCAGCAGCAGGAAGATTCCTCCCACAATGGCGCCCACAATCATGGGATTGGTCAGCACCTTGATCAACAATTTCCCGAAGTGGAAGCTGCCGCCCCGGAAGTGTTCCAGTATAATCACTGCCGTTGCGCCGTAAAAGGGAACGACAATCGCCACCATCATGGAGGCGACGGTGAGTCCGGATGGTCCGAAAATGCTCTCCGTCAGCGGAACGGCAAACAGCACAAAATTGCTTCTGTAGACCGCCTGAATCAGTACGCCTCTCCGGTCATTTTCCTTTACAAGCCGGGGGACAACCGCCAGAAGCAGCGCAATCAGTACTACTTCCCCCGCAATGCCCACAACCACCAGCCTGCCCATCCGCATGGGCGTCTCCTGGGTCTGATACAGATTGTAGAACATCATAATCGGGAAAAAAGCCTGAAAAATCAGCTTGTTAAGCCTCCGTGCAAAGGCTTCGTCCATCATCCCCGAAGCCTTTACACCATACCCGAATGTAATATAAATCAAAAATGGAATTACCGCGTTTACCGCCGTCAGAAAATGAGTCATAGCCGCCTGTCATACCTTCCTCTCTCTGTATTCTACATGAATCCATTTTCCACTGAGGAACCTCAGCGTAAAAATAATGCTTCTCACACCCCAGTCCAAAAACATTCCGTACCATACCGCCTGGGGACCCATCTGAAATGTTTTCACCAGGAACACGCACAGCGCCACCCTTGCTCCCCACATGGAGAGCGTGGACATAATCATGGAAAACCGCACATCTCCCCCTGCCTGCAGGCCATAGTCAGGGACAAAAGA
Organism: Lachnospiraceae bacterium; assembly: GCA_022797995.1. Taxonomy (GTDB): domain Bacteria; phylum Bacillota; class Clostridia; order Lachnospirales; family Lachnospiraceae; genus Acetatifactor. The sequence goes on along the minus strand of JAAWLQ010000002.1, from coordinate 34,423 downwards.
CAAGGGCCACAGCAGAGGTTTTACAAGGGTTATCATCACCATCATTTCCATGCATAAGGCCGCACTGGCCTCCTCCGTTCCCGCCAGCCGCAGTATCGGCCCTGTCAATGCGAACATCAGAATGCAGGAAAGCAACGTCCCGGCGAACCCCAGCTTCGTACATTTCACTATGTAGTACCTGGCTTCCTCCTTCCGTCCGGCCCCCAGCGCCTGCGCCACCATGGTCATCAGTCCGATACCCACACCAATCCCGAAAATCCCGCTGATATATTCCAGAATATTCGTCACAGCCTGGGCCGCAATGGCCATTGTTCCCATGGCGGAAACAGTAGACTGAATGATCAGCTTTCCGAACTGAAACATACCGTTCTCTATCCCCGTCGGCACCCCTATTTTCAGCACCCGGGCAATCAGGGGAAAATCCGGGCGGATGGAAAAGTAGTCCCTGAGCACAATGGCCTGTCCCGGCCTTCTCAGAAAAATCATAACCGCTATCACGCTGAAAATGCGGGAAAGCAGTGTGCCAAGGGCCGCCCCTGACACGCCCATGTCAAGACCAAAGATAAAAATCAGATTCCCCACCACATTCAACCCGTTGGAACACACGGATATCTTCATCGGACATGCGGAATTCCCGCCCGCCCTCAAGAATGCCGAACCCGCCTGGAACAATGCCAGAAAAGGATAAGAAAGGGCTGTTATGGAAAAGTAGCACAGCGCATTCTCCATCACTGTCGGCTCAATCTTCCCGAATATCAGCCGAAGCAGGCCCTTTCGAAAAAACAGGCCCATCACAGTTACTGTAACAGCACAGGTCAAAACTGTCAATACCACCTGCCTTGCCGTTTCATTTCCTGTCTTATAATCCCCGTGGCCGATATACTGAGAGCATAAGATAACCGCACCGGAAGCCATGGCCGAAAATATCAGAATAATCATACTGTTGAGAGAGTCTACCAGCGATACGGCTGAAATGGCCTCGCTTCCCACATTGCTGACCATTATGGTATCCACCATACCCATCAGAGAATTCAACAGCTGTTCCACAATAATCGGAAACAATAGAGCGGACATTTGTGGGGACGGGTACAGCAATGTGCCGAAGTCTACTTTATTTCTGTCATATAACCGAATTTTTTTTAACATGATCTCACCTTTTTCCTATCCTCCCCCGGTAAGAACCAGAACTTTGCCTCAACGCTTATAACTTTACCGGCAGTTTTCCGGCCTGAAACAAGCCGGAATCATTTCTGCCGGAATTTGTATCATTACCCCACACCTCAAAAGTGGATTTTCAAAGTTTTAATCTCATAAGGCTCAAAAATCAGACGCAATACGCTTCCCTCTGCCTGCAGGATTTTCTCTTCCTGTTCCAGCATGTCACATTCCGCCGCTTTCCGAACCGGCTCCGCAAGCCGCAATGCCGCATGGGTCCTCCTGTTGAAGGCCTCGTACAGTCTGAGAATCACTCCATCCCCGTCCTCGGCCATTTTCAACACCTCGATCACCACATTCTTCCGGTCGATTTCCGCAAATGAAAATCTCCCGGGCAGCGTTCCTCCGGCCTGTTCCTTCTTCCGGGCTGTCAGCGGATTATTGAACAGATAAGCCTTCTGTATGGTTTCATTTTCCCGCCATCCCCCTCTGTGCAACACAATGGAATATGCAAACTCATGCTGCTCCTTATCCGCATCCGGATTGGGATACACTGCTGATTTCAGCATGGTCAGGCCTATCACTCCGTCATGTATGTCATATCCGTATTTACAGTCATTCAGCACACTCACGCCATACCCATCCTCGGACAGATCAATCCACTTATGGGCACAGACCTCAAATTTCGCCTGCTCCCAGGAGGTATTGTAATAGGTGGAGCGCTGCACATTTCCATACTGGATTTCATAAGAAGCCTGTTCCGCATGAATGTCAACCGGAATAAGGCTCCGAAGCAGGATATTTTTCTCCTTCCAGTCCACATGATTTACCACATCAATGCGCGTTCCCTCGTGATAAAAAATCAGGTCCTGTACAATGGTGGAATCGAGATACTTTCTGTGTACACGCAGCACCGCCCGCATTGCATTCTGCTCCAGAATGCTGATTTCCGCCTCTTCATCCAGGGGCCATGCCTTTAATGTATAATAGTCATTGATATCCCAGGCGTCATAATTGTGAGGACGGTCCTCGTATGTCACCAGCCGGTTGCCGCACTGCCCTGGAGAAAGCAGCTCCCGTTGTTCCTTTTTGTCATAGACAGAGGTAAACTGACCGGCTTTGTTCAGTGTCACTTTCAAGTCCTCTGTCTCCACCGTATCTGTGGTCACCTGCAGGAATCCGCGCGCACCGCTTTCTCCGGCGTCTGATATTGTCCTGTACCCCAGCGCCGGAACATCCTTTACGTACAGAATTCCTTTTCCGTCCCATGTCCGTTCCAGGTTCAGGGGAACCGTTTCCGGATTCTCCACATACACATAGTCGGATGCGGCAAACCCATTCCGGTTAAAGACGACCAACTCTCCTTCTCCGGCCTCCACCGCCTCTGTCAGCAGTCCCATAGCCCGGGCCTCCAGGGCATATCCTTCTCTCAGAACCTGTTCGTATTCCCTTTTTGAGTCTTCGTATATCTCGCGGATACCGGAGCCCGGCAGGATATCGTGGAACTGATTCTTCAACACAATCTTCCAAAGCTCCTCCAGCTTCTGTCCCGGGTATGCTGTCTTTCGGTTCAAAAGACCGATGGTATGCAGTGCTTCCAAATTGTGCAGCAGAAATTCCGCCTGCCGGTTATATCGTTTATTTCGCGCCATGGATGTATAGGTGCCCCGGTGATACTCCAGGTACAGCTCTCCAGCCCACAGTGGCAGTGTTTTCTTTCCATCGGTTTCCTCTTCCAGATGTCGGAAAAACTCCAGGGCCGTACTCACCTTCGTCCGGGGACAGCCGGGAATTCCTTTTGCAATACGCCTCTGATTTTCCAGCATATCCCGCGTGGTTCCGCCGCCTCCGTCCCCATGTCCATAGCATATCAACGCGCTGTCATTCAATCTCTTCTGGCTGTAGCGTTTCCAGGTCCCCTTGATCTGAGAGGGATTCAGATACCCGTTATAGGTGGTAAAATGCTCCGGCCTTTTCTTCTCCTCGAAAGCCACGGGATAATGATAATAGTCCTTAGCACAGATAAAATGGGTCAGAATCCGGGTGCCGTCTATTCCCTGCCACAGAAAGGTATCATAGGGTATCTTGTTGGTTTCGTTCCAGCTGATTTTGGTGGTCATAAAATAGCGGATTCCACATTTTCTCATTATCTGCGGGAGCGCGGCGGAATAGCCGAACACATCCGGCAGCCATAGAATCTCATTCTCCACGCCGAATTCCTCCCGGAAGAACCTCTTCCCATACAGGAATTGACGGACCAGCGATTCCCCGGACGCCAGATTGCAGTCGGCCTCCACGAACATGCCGCCCTCCGCCTCCCAGCGTCCCTGCTTTACCCTGCTCTTTATCTCTTCGTACACTTCGGGAGCGTTCTCCTTCACATACAGATACAGCTGGGGCTGGCTGGACATGAAGATAAATTCCGGATACTGGCGCATCAGCTCCAAAGCGGTGGCAAAGCTTCTGACGGACTTATCCGCCGTCACCGCCAGCGTCCACAGCCATGCGATATCAATGTGAGTATGCCCCACCGCATAAATGATTTCTTTGGACTTTCCACATTTTTTCTCATAGAATTCCTGCTGCAGATAATCCTGTGCCCGCCGCAGACTTTCGTAAAAAGAAGCCGAATATTCCCGCCGCAGATCCAACAGATTCAGAGACTCCGTAATGCATTCCGAAATCTCAAGGGCTTCCGTCTGCTCTCGCTCCAGAAGATATCCCACCTGATAAGGAACCCATAAATCATAATAATACTTTTCAATGTCGCGATGGAGAACCCGCAGCTCCACATGCAGATGCAGCCTGAAATTCTGCGTTCCCGTAAAGGCAGACAAATCGATTCTGAACCTTTCCCCTGCCTCCGCGCTTTCGGTCAGGAGAATTTCCCTGTGATTCACATCCAGCCCCTGTCTGACTTTTCCGTTCACATAGGCCAGAAACTGCGGATTTGTGGCATCCCACTGTCCTTCCCTGCCGGTGGTAATCTCCAGTACAACGGTCTTCCCCTGACAGCTGTCCGGAATGACCGCCTCGAACCGGAACCAATAGTATTCATTATTTCCACCCCAGACAGGTTCCCCGTCCGACACGGTCCACTCCTGTTCGCTCAGCTCCTCCGGGCTTTGAATGCGCCTTCCCGTTCTGGCCATCCGAATGGTATGGATATCTGTCCTGTCCGAATAAATCAGTTCCTTCACAATATGAATTAACTTTAGATTTCTATCATCCAGAAAATTTGTATTCATCATAACCTTCAAGTCACCCTCAATCTGTATTGACTGTCCTCAAACTGCAAAATCCTGTGCGCTATTTTTACTTAATATAAACATGCGGACTTCATGTGGTTTCAAGTCTATATTTAACTTAAATTCTGAAATAACAGTAACTATTTCAGAAGGCCTGCTTTGGTTTTTTAACAGCTTTACCTGAGCAGGTGTCATATACTGAGGCGCCCCTATGTTTATCCAGTTCTGCAATGCTGACGTGTATTCGTCAAGGATATATAATGTCTGTTTATATTCGCCGCTCAAATTAATGGTTAATAATATACTTTCCAGTTTATTATGAAACACTTCATTATAACTGGCCGGCGATAATCTGCTTCTGTTTCCCTGCGCAAACGCTTCCGTATAGTAGCAATAATTCCAGACAATAATTTGATAATTTTCTTCCTGTCTGGTGATGATATACTTGTCGGTAATTTCAATAATTTCATCACCAAGCAGTGAAAGAAACCAATACGCCCAATAAGATGACTTTTTTATTCCGTCGGAATTGATCAATCCAAAGCCGCCATGAAATGGTTGCGTCCCAGGTCCGTTTTCTTCGAAAATATCAGTAAATGCCCAATATCCAAGGGAGTCAATTTTACCAAAATTTTGCGTTATATTATATAAAATAAATGAGGCGGCAAACAAGGTATCGTGAACCAGATCTCTGGGACTTGGCGACGAGTTCCATTCTGTCAGATGAATTTCCGCATCTGGGTAAGCCGAACAGCGGACAATGTTTTTAATATTAGAAAAAAACGCAGCACATATATCCTTGCCCATGTATCCCATTTGCTTATTTCCTGCCGTATCTAAAGGCCAATATGTAGGATATGGATGAGCAGAGAAAAAGTCAACCGGCAGATTTTTGCTGCTACAAAACCTGATAAAATCTTTTAGATACGCCAGGTCTTCCCTGAAGTCAGCTCCGCTTGTTGAAGGTCCTCCAACTTTTAATTCCTTGCAAAAGGATTTGATTACATGAACAGAGGTTTCGTACAATCTGAAATATTCTTCCTGGGTACCACGCCAGAAGGAAGTCAGATTTGGTTCATTCCACACTTCAAAATACCAGTTCTTCATTTCAGCGAGACCGTACCTGTCCGCCATATGTTCAAGCATCCCTTTGAGCATAAATCCCCATTTCTCATAATCAATAGGCGGGCATCCGTTTGCATGCCACCAAAATATAGTATCAGGAACCGTCGCAAGCTTTGTGGGAACAAATCCCAGTTCAAGCATAGGTTTTAACCCCTGTTCAAGGAGAAAGTCAAACAACTTATCTAAATACCCAAACCACAACATCGGTTTCCCGTCTTCAGTCTCACTGTAAATTGCCATGTCATCATGAAAAATTCCATGAAAACGGACATATTCAAATCCAATCTCAGCTTGCATTTCCTTTAATTGTTCCTGGAAATCAGCCCTCAGGCCTTCTGCAGCACGGCCAAAAGTTATACATTTCTGGTAATACCTGTTATTATTCATCATATTCTCCATCCTTACTGATTCTAAGTACTATTTTCAGATATCATCTTTTAGTTGAAATCTCTCGCCCTTTCAGAAGTCAAAATCACATCATATAGTCTGATTTTCTCTCTCCTGTTAATACTTCTTGGAACTACCCGGATATCTTCCAACACTAACCCATCACAGTGTCTCACCCATAATCCGCACGCGTCCACATCTCCTACAAGGTTATTTTCCGGATATTCATACAAAAATTCTTCCACGGTCTCCGGTATCTCCAGAATTTCCTCATTGTCTTGATACACAGCCTCAAAATGACAGATTGTAATGTCCTTTACAGGCTTTCGTATTTTCTCTCCATTTGTTCCCTCTGTTTCAAATCCGAAAATCAAACTGGGAACCTCCACTCCATGGGCACAGACATTTTCTATCCTGATTCCCTGGATATCACCACCCCAAAAAGGACTTTCCGCCGACTCCCCACAAGGTTCTTGATAGCGATTTCGTATATTCAGACAGATGAAAATGGGACATGTAACCCGTTCCATCTCGATATTTCTTACCGTCACATCACAAATATGACTACCATCCGCTGACTCCACGGCAATTCCCGATGTGGTTCCAGGATAAATATCGGGCATGAAAAAATGACAATTTTCCACCAGTACATTCGAAATATCCCACCTGGTCTCAGTACCAATCTTAAAAGCATTCATCACGGTGATCACATGACAGTCATAAATGTGAATATCCGACATCGCTCTTCCGGTATCCTTCGGATTTTTTACCACGATTCCGTCATCTGCCGTGGATACAAAACAATGATGTATTTTTACCCGGCTGCTCCCGGTAATGTCGATTCCATCGGTATTGGCGACATGCCGATTATTGTCGATAATCACATCTTTTACCAGCACATCTTCACAGGCAAACAGGTTCAGTGTCCACGCCATGGAATCCTTAAGTACAATATTCTCAACTTTCACATTATAGCAGTTTCTCAGATACACCATAAATCCCGGCCGCTGTGTACTTCCCACGTTCTCGTTATACTTGTCCTCCGAAAAACGGATACGGCGGCGGTAATTATAGCGCAGAGTAGTCTCCGGCAACATTCTGTCCACCGTTCCCCTGGGGGCCAGATGAGTTGCGGGATATGGTCTGTCGCCGCGAAGCAAAGCCGGCTTCAGTTTGGGTTCATAAACAAACCATTCCCCATTTCCACAAATAGTTCCTCCTCCGGTAATGACAATATTATCTGCTTTCTCCGCTATCACAAGTGCCGTTTTCAGTCTGCCGCTTTCTCGTGTCGCTTCCACAGACGCATTTGATGCAATAAAAAGGGTGGTATTGTTATACAAGTAAAAAGTTCCCGTTACATAACTGCCGTCCTGCACCAGAATAACTCCTCCGCCCGCATCACGGCAGGCATCTGCCGCAGCCTGAAAAGCTGCCGTGTTCACCCGTCCCGGTACCGCCGCGGCGCCAAAATTCCGAATATCAAATACTGGTTTTTCATATGTCGACCGAGGAATCTCCTGTGAATGGTTTATATATTCGTCATAGGGAATACCCTTATAGTAATCCCCTTCATAGATATTACCAAAGTTTGGATAAGTTGGTTCCTCCGTTTCAAAGGTGATATAATTCTTCAGATCCTTTGTAACCGCCATACCAATACTGGCTCCAAAAGGAAAGGTTCCACCCTTTTCATTTTCTCCATGGTAAAACAGTACATAGTACCCTGCCTCTGGTTCTTTCGTCATATCCAGCAAAAATCCCGCAGTAATCCGGTCTTTTGCCCAGGGCCACCTGCTCTGAGACAGAAATTTCACCGGTCCCACCTCCTCAAAATGCACTAAGTCTTTTGATTTCAGCAGTCCAATTCCATTCTCCGGGGAATGCATCAGATAATATGCGTCATTTATCGTCAATACACATACATTTTCTCCACATTCCATATTTCCCCCATAAATCCAGTGTTCCATATCGTAAGACCAGGAATAGGATATTCCATTCTGTTTATAGAAACACCAAATCTTATTTGAATCATCCCTATCCCGCAGCAGATAGGGTTCAGTTATCTTGCCCATATCCGCTTCCGGTATGTCATCTCCCTTTACTTTTAGGAGTACCGGTTCTTTGAAATGTTCCAGGTCCTCCGTTTCCATCGTATAAATACGGCTTTTTTCATTTCCATAAAGTTCCCCGTTTTCCCTACAATAAGTCTGAATACAAAGATAATATCTGCCATTGAATTCAAAAAGATTTCCCGGCCTGGAATATTCCCTGTCCTTAGCTCTTTCCGTCAGTCTCACTGGTTCGCTCCATTGAACAAAGTCAACACTCTTACTCAATCCTACCGAAAAATACTGCTCTTCTCCTTCCTGCTCCACCATAGTGAAATATAGATAACACGTGCCTTCATGCCAGAACGCCGCCGGATCCCTGTAACCTCTGTTATCTGTCTGCCACATTACCACCGGTCCCTTTATCGCCCTCAAATTCATTGGATTTATCCCTCTCCATTCTACTACAATATATTTATGGTTAATATACCTTACAGCCAGTAAGGAATTACCCATCTTGTTGCTATAAACAGAAATCTCTCAAATGTCCGATAATATGGAAAATACACCCTTCCGCCTCACTGTTGTGAACCGGAAAGATGTATTTATCCAGCTTACCTATTTCTTGAACTCTTCATACTGTGCCGTAAACTCTTTTATGACATCCTCACCACCACGTTCCAGCCACTTATCATATTCTTTCCAGTAGCCATCCTCATCAATGTTACCAGTAATAAATTTTACCGCAGCATCCATCATAATAATATCCAGTTCGCCTCCTACCTCATCATATGTTTCGGACCGAAGACCTATGGCCGCATCTGCTATACAGTAAGCTTCCCTTTCCTCAATGGTATCATACAGCGCTGTCTGTACATCATCATCACTGTCTTTTCTCACATAAGGCGCCGACATCAGAATCTGTCCAATATCTCCCATATCCACAGACAACTGCGAAGTATTCGCACTTTCATTCATGATCAACTCACGTACGCCATCTTTCACTTCATAATGTATTCCTTCAATACCATAAATAGCCATATCCTGAAGTTCCTGCGTTGCCAGGGTATTGTAGTAAGAAAGAACCTTTCTCAGATCTTCCTCCGACTTAATGGCACCGTCTCCAAACTTTGTGAACATAATGATGCCATTATATCCCGATGTTGCATTGCAGCGTGGTTCTTTCCCTTCCGCATGAAGGGCTGGCACAACTGTAACCTTTGCTCCTTCCACTACTTGTGGAAGGTTTGTATTCCTTCCGCCCACATCATCAATTACACCGGAAACGATTCCATATGTTCCTTTATCAAAATCGTCATAACGAGACTGACCGGCCTCTGCAAAGTCTTTGTTCAAGTAACCGTCATCGTACAATCTTTTTATATATTTCAAGGCTGTCATATATTCCTCTGTTGAGAAGTCCGGTACCATCGTACCATTCTCATAACCCCAGCCATTTGGAGCTCCAAAGGCAACCGCTAATGTCTGGACTCCGTTCCAGCCCCTGTTTCCAACACCCTGGTAGGAAGTAACAACACCCATAGTGTCCTTCTGTCCATTGCCATCCGGGTCATTTTCTGTAAATGCTTTTGCCACTTCATAGAATTCGTCGAAAGTCTCCGGTGTTTTCAGGTTAAGCGCATCCAGCCAGTCCTGACGAATCATAAAACCATTTCTTGGCAGAACACGAAGACGGGGAATCCCATAAATTTTACCATGAACCTTACTGTTCTCCCAAACTTGTTCCCCTACAAAATTATACAATTCCGGATAATCCTGAATGTAATCATCCAGGGCCCAGAATCCGTCACTATCCAGAGCCATAAGAAGATTATTATTTTTCAGCACATTTCCATTAGCCGTAAATACCATTGGCAGACTCTTTGATGCAATAAATGCGGTAACTTTGTCCACATAGCTTAAAGTCGGCACAAAATTAACTTCCATTTTTACGCCTGTCATTTCTTCCAGCTTCTGATACCATACATTATTGGTATCTGGAGCCTGGTCAGAAAACAGTTCCTGCATCATTGTAATGGTAAAACTTTCTCCCGACGTATTCTCTTCTCCGGATCCGTCATTTCCCGCATTATCATCATTTCCTACATTTCCGTTTTCTCCGGATGCAACGACAGAGCCAGTCGACTCAGGTGTTCCTGCTGTACCGCTGTCTCCGTTCCCACAGGCTGTCAGCAACAAAGTTCCCGCCAGTAATAATGGCAACAGTTTTTTCTTTTTCATTCTTTCTCTCCTTTTTATATAATTATTTGTTAAATAGTTATCAAGTAAAATCACATCTCACGATGTGAAGTCCTCCCGGAACCGTACGTGCGACTTTCCCGCATACGGCTCTTCACAACAACATTTACAGTTACTCATACAGGTTCACATATCTCTTTGGATATGCTATCGGATATTGCTTCTGCATCATATGGAACTGCTCCCATGTATAGCTTCCTTTCTGGCTTCTGCGGTTCAGCCATTGGAGCAACATCTTTACTACATAGTAGTGATACTTTATCAGCATCCTCATATTATAGGTCACTCCATAGTATCGGTAGTGTCCGGTCAGCTTCTGGTTCAACTTCGGTATCAGCTCCCTGACTGTCTACGCTTAACACTGGCTGTTACCAGACAGTGTTCAAGACTCGCTAACGGTGGTTTGCTGGACCTTGCCGTGTGGGAGTTCCACCCACCAAGCCGCTCGCCCTTTCAGGGCGCGCTTAACCTTTTACAGAGCCAACCATCATACCCTTCGTAAAAAACCTCTGTACAAAAGGGTAAATACACAGAATCGGCATGGTGGCAAATACAATAACAGCATAGCTAATATTCTGTGGCGGAACATACCCCAGATCACTAACCGAGGTGGTATCCGCGAAGCCGCCTGCAGAAAGCATTACAATATTCCTCAGCCATATCTGAATCGGATATTTGGTGGAATCATTGATGTAAAGCACAGAGTTAAAGTAATCATTCCAATATCCCACAGCATAAAATAATGAAAAGGTAGCCAGAGTGGGTTTGATCAGCGGTAACACGATCCGTACAAAGCTTTGAAAATAATTACATCCATCCATTACCGCCGCTTCTTCCAGCTCCGAAGGCAACGCACTGATACTGGTGCGGATCAGAATCATGTTGTAAGCGCTAACACATCCGGGGAGCCACAATGCCCACCATGTATCGTTCAGATGCAGGCTTGATGTCACCAGATAGGACGGAATCATACCGCCGGAAAAAAGCATGGTAAACACCACCAGCGCATTCAGCACCTTTCTTCCGAGCAACTGTGGTTTTGAAAGTACATATGCCGTCATTACCGTCACTGACATACTTAGAGTCGTTCCCACCACAGTAATCACAAAGGAGTTTCCCATAGCATTAACCAGTGTATTGCTGGAAAAAAGATATTGGTAGGAACTTAAATCAATATGTTTCGGATAAATAAAAAATTTTCGACTTAAAACATCTCCTAACGGCGATAATGATGCCGATATCACAAACAGGAAGGGAGCCATACAAATGAAAGCCACACCTGCCAGAAAAATAATATTTACCACATCAAAAATTTGACTTCCTACAGATTTTTTTATTTTTTTCCCTGCGACTTCTTCTACCATCAGTACACCCCCTCCTCTCCTGCTTTTTGCGCAATCTTATTGGAGATCATGACCAGAATCAGACATACTACTGATTTAAACATACCGACAGCACTTCCGTAGCTGATTCTGCCGTTTGTCATAGCCGTCTGGTACACATAAGTATCAAATACTTCTCCCACCTCCCGATTCATAGAATTCAGCATCAGGAAAATCTGCTCAAATCCGGTATTCAGGAAATTCCCCATTCTCAGGATCAACATAGTTATAATTGTAGATTTTATGGCTGGAAGCGTAATATGCCAAGTCTGACGCCAGCGATTTGCTCCATCCACTTTCGCCGCTTCATAAAGTTGCATATCTACGCCTGTCAGCGCCGCCAGAAAAATAATAGTTCCCCAGCCGCATTCCTTCCATATTACCTGACCGGTGATTAGGGCCGGGAAAAATGCCGGCTCCGACAACACACGTACCTCTCGTCCAAACAGCCTGCTCAAAACATCTGTCAATGCTCCGCTTTCTGCGGAAAACATTGTCGCACAGATTCCGGCTACCACAACCCAGGATACAAAATGGGGAAGATAGAGAACTGACTGCACCAAATTTTTATATTTGCTATTTTTCACTTCATTGATAAGCAAAGCAAGTATGATGGGCAACGGGAAATACACTATTATATTACAAAAAGCCAGAACCAGTGTATTTCGGAAAATCTGAAAAAATTTGGGATCCGTAAAAAAACGCTGAAAATGTTTAAACCCCACAAATTTGCTTCCAAACCACCCAAGCATAGCATTATAATCCTGAAATGCCGTAATCAGCCCCAACATGGGTCCATACTTAAAAATCAGAAAATACAGACATCCGGGTATCAACATTATGTAGAGAAGCCTGTCTTTTTTCAGCCTGACAAGAGTTTTCGAGGTCCCTGCCTTCCCTGTACCCCCCGCGGATTTCATTTTACGGGTTTCATTTTTTCCCACACTACTCATATGGGACTCCTCCTTCCTCAAAATATCTTTTTTGTATTCATTGTCCTTTGTCACAAAATGAATGGTAATGCCGGCAGCTCCCGTTCACGTCTATTATAGTAAGCGCCCTTCCGGATTTTCCATCTCCAATATGTCCCTTTTCACCCTCAAAATCTCCATTTTCTATACATTCTGACTTATCAAAAACAGAAATGTCGTTTTCACTTTCTCCGTTTTTGTATGAATCTCACAATTTAAAGCGTGCAAATTTGTCTATTTTTACCAACCATGTTTTTGTGAGCATATTTCCAAAAAAGGACCGATGCAAATTCCCATCCGCCAAAATTTCATGCGTTGTGATGGCAATCTGCACCGGTCCTTCTTTCGGTTCGTTGCTGTCTTATTTTCTTATTATGGGTTATCGTACCCTGTCTGAAATGGTTCTATTCCAAAGGGAGATTACGTAATTTCTGCTCATACGCTTCTGTATATTCTTCTATCACATTCTTTCCCCCGCTTTCATACCACATCTGATATTCCATCCAATAATCCTTTTCCTGGATTTCTCCCATGATGAATCGAATACTTGCCTTCTGAATCCTTCCATTCAGCTCGTCTCCCATCCTCACATAAGTCTCGGAATACAAACCGATAGAATCATCTGGTACCAGGTATTGTTCCCTCTCCTCCACACAATCATACACCATGGACCGCAGCTCGGAATCATCCTCCCCTCTGACATATGCCGACATAGGCATAAACTGCCCATAGGAATTGCCCTCTCTGTCTTCGAGATTCAGAAGCTCCTGTCCTCTTTCATTACACAGGGTATTATAAAAATCTAATACTTGTCTCAGCTGTTCTTCATCTTTTATAGCCCCCTGCCCCAGTCGATTAAATGCAATCAGGCCATTATACCCCGCATTTCCGTTCAGCCTGCACACCCCATCCGTCCCTTCCAACAGTGGCAACACGGCGATTTCAGCCTGTGGGTTCAGTTGACACATCTGCATTTCCAGTTCCGGGCCATCATCGATCACACTGAAAATCATGCCTGCATACCCCTGTATGAACAGTTCCTGCCGTTGAACCGCAGTGAGAAATGCAAAACTATGGTCTAAGATTCCCTCCTGATACAGTGCTCGGAACCATCGAAGCATTTCCAGATAGCCTTCCGTGGAAAAATCAGGAACCATCTTCCCTTCCTCCGCCTCATACCGCCAGCCGTTGGGCCCCCCCAAAACGGTTGTAAGCATCTGAATTCCGTTCCACTGTCTTGTCCCATAATTCTGCCAGCTGTTCACCAGCCCCACTGTATCATTTTCCCCATTTCCGTCCGGATCCTCCAGTTTAAAAGCTTTCAGCATATCATAAAGCTCTCCCAAAGTCTGTGGAGGCTCTATCCCCAGCGCTTCCGCCCAATCCTTCCTGTAATACGCCGCATACCGGGGTTGGATGCGCAATCTGGGAATCCCATAGATATGTCCCTGTATCCTGGAATTCTCCCAGATTTCCTCCCCCACAAATTCCTTCAGATCCGGATACTCATCCAGGTACTTATCCAGCTCCCAGAAGCCGCCTGCATTCAGATAGGCGTAAAAGCTCTCCTTGCCCAGAATCGATTCATTGGCGGTAAAAACCATGGGCAGCCTGCTGCCGCGAATCGCTCTCTCCACCGTGGACACATATTCCAGTGTAGGTACCATCGTAATCTGCAGCTCCGTTTTTGTCTCCTGCTCTATGGCATGGATCCATTCCTCTCTGTTCTCTGCCGTATAAACCGGGAACTGTTCTGCCATCACAGTGATGACCGGCGGCTCCTTTTTCTCTCCGCATCCGCCCAATATCACAGCGCAGCTCAGTGCCAGACTGATTCCTTTCCTTATGTTCACCATCGTTCTCCGCATCTTCTCTCCACCCGGAATTTCCATATTAATAAGCGCCGTTTCGCAAAGCCTGTGAGCATGTTCCTATTGCAATACCATTTCATTTATTATACTATAAAATATATGAAAGAAAAAGGAGATTGCAATATGCGGAAGGGTTTTCGTTTTTTCCATATTCCCGGGAAATATATGTCAGCCAATATACGGCGCTCCTGGATACTGTCTTATGTGACAGTCCTGCTGCTTCCCCTTGTCATTAACTCTTTTGGCTATCTGAACGCTTACGAAACCATCCGACTGCAGGCTCGGGAAGCGCAGAAATCCTCTCTGGAATATCTGCGTCTGAAAATGGACAGCGAATTTGCCCGCATTGAAGAAGCTGTCTCTGTCATCTCCTATGATATAAACATGAATTATTTTCTGGATGCCACGGGAATGGAAAGCTTTGAGCAGAATTACACCACTGCCTCCAGAGTTTATCATCTGAGCGAATCCCTTCGCCTGAACTTCCCCGCGGATGGACTTGTCTCTGATTACTATATCTTCTCTGCCAGAAGTTCTCTCGTTCTGCATAATTCCGGTGTAAATGATCTCACGCAATATGGAGCCCTCCCCAACAATCATGCGGCGGCGCTCCATGAAAAGTGCCGGACCCTGAATCCTCAGGCCACGAACCTCTTCGTCTTCACACCGGATACAGCCACTTCCTGCCTGGCCCTGATGTATCCGCTTCCCTACTCCTGGCTTTCCAAAGGTTATATTGTACTGCTTCTGGAGCATTCGGTCCTCTCGGATATGATGGAAAGTCTCTATCCCGGGCAAAACAGTAAAATCTATCTGACTGACGAGGCATTTTCCTCCCTGAACAGCCCATCCGCACTGCCGGATGCAGACACTTTTTCTGCTTATGATTTTTCACAGAGCTCCGTATTGGGAGAGCTTCCCGGAGAAAACGAGAACTTTCTCCTGTATTCTATCGCCTCCCAGGTGCTGCCACTTCATTATATCTGTACCTTACCGGAATCGGTAGCTACGGCCGATCTGATTTACATGCGCCATTCGCTTCTGATCAGTCTGCTGTTCTGCCTGGTGGGAGGGATTTTTCTCATTGCCATACTGACACAATACAATTACGGTCCATGGCAAAGCCTGTTGAATACGGTCAGGAAATATTCCACCTCCTCTGCCCAGGGCAGCACCAATGAATACCAGATCATCCTCAATGCCCTTGTGAACTCTTATCAGGAAAAAGCAACCATCGAGGAAGTCTTCCGCAATCAGAATCATATCCTTTATTCCCATTATCTCTCTCGAATGTTAACCGGGCATATGGGCATTGATAATATGGAAGAAACCATTCTGGCCGATATGGAGATGCAGTTTGGGCTTTCCAGCTTTGTGGTGCTGGCTTCTCTGTCAGATGTGGCAGAAAACTGGCCTTCTGATCATGCAGAACTGATTGAGGATGCATATCTGTCCTTTTTTGACACTCATATCGCCCAGAAACTTCGGGAGCTGCTGGGGCAGTCCTTTTCTATTACCTTTACAGAGGTTTACGACTATACCGCCTGTGTCATCGGCGTGTCATCCCGGGAAGCGGAGACCTGGCAGGACAGGCTTGCCTCGGCGCTGGAATGCATCACAGAGGATCTGAGTGAAAACCTGAATGTCCAGTATTACTTTTCCTTCAGCAGTCTGCACCAGAGTATTTCAGAGCTGTCTCTGGCCTGGGATGAAGCCTCTTCCGGCATTTCTCTGTGTGTCATGAACCGGGAAAAATCCCCTGTGTTTTACAAGGATGTGGAGGTTACTGAAGCAGGAAGCTATACCTTTTCTGCCAGAGCGGAACAGTCTCTGATCAATTTGCTTCAAATCGGTCAGACAGAGGATGTTTCAGCACAGATTCACAATCTCCTGGAAGAAAACGCTCTGCATTTTCCCACGTTTGAAGCTGCCAAATGCATGGCTGCCGACATTATGTGCGGCATTACAAAGGCGTTTTCCCACCTGCCGGATACAGAGCGGGAGCGACTGCAAAGTCAGTATTACTCTGTTCTTGAGAGCTTCATTCAGGCCAATTCCTATAAGACATTGCAGCAGCGCATTCTGGAAGCCGCCAATCTGATTACAGACGCATATAAGCAGCTCAAAGAAAAGCCGACGCCGCAGAGTGTATGGCTCCCCAAAATAGAAGAACAGCTGAATCTCTGGCTATACGATGAAAATTTGAATATCATGTTTCTTTCCCACAAGCTGGGTATCAGCTCCAAATATCTGTCATCCATTTATTTCGAGGCCAATGGTGTAAGTATCATGGATACTATCCACAAACGCAGAATCGAGAAATTCAAGGAATTAATCTGTGAAAATAACATGAGCATTCAGGACGCCGCTGCTGCCGTGGGCTACAACAGTATCGCCACTCTCAACCGCTGGGTACGAAAATATGAGGGCGTCACCCCGGGGCAGCTGAAAATGAGCGGTTCTCATTAACCCGGCCATGGAGCCAAAAGGACTATGGCCTGCTGTTCTGTCACAGTCAGAACAGATCCGGAAAAAAGGAAATAATACCCCAGAAAAGGGAGGATGCCAGGAAACCTGCGTTTCCTGGCAATTATTATGAAAAAGTTATTTAGTAAACTGTGGCTGGCTTTTCAATGATTTTATGTTCGTCATCTATGAATTTAGTATAAGCAAAAGAAATGGATAAAACATGATATTAAATTGAAAAATACTTGAATGATTTGTAAACAAATTATGAACAACCGATTCCTCCCTTTTACCCCGGAAAAGGGAGGATGCCAGGAGACCGGGTCCCCTGGCAATTATTATGAAAAAGTTATTTAGTAAACTGTGGCTGCCTCTGTTGTTTATGTTTATAGTATAAACAGCAGAAATGGATAAATCATGATCATAATTCGAAGATTCATTGAATGATTTGTAAACAAATTATGAACCCGGCAGCCTCCTTTTCTGTTTACCTTATGCTTTTCCCACAGAGCCGAACAGCTCCATTTTCTCCTTCACAGTAGCCTTGATGGCTTCTACGCCCGGTGCCAGAAGCTTACGGGGATCAAATCCCTTGCCTTCCAGATCCTTGCCTGCCTCGATATATTTACGGGTTGCCGCCGCAAAAGCAAGCTGGCACTCGGTATTTACATTGATCTTCGCAACGCCCAGGCTGATAGCTTTCTTGATCATATCCGCAGGGATGCCTGTCCCGCCGTGAAGCACCAGAGGCATCTCACCGGTCAGCTGCTGTACCGCATCCAGAGTCTCGAAGCTCAGTCCCTTCCAGTTCGCAGGATATTTTCCATGAATATTGCCGATACCTGCCGCCAGGAAATCCACGCCCAGATCAGCGATGGCCTTGCACTCCTTGGGATCCGCACATTCGCCCATGCCGATTACGCCGTCTTCCTCGCCGCCGATGGAGCCAACTTCGGCCTCGATGGAAATTCCCTTGCCGTGAGCCGCGGCAACCAGCTCAGTGGTCTTCGCCACGTTCTCATCGATGGGATAGTGAGAACCGTCGAACATAACGGATGAGAAGCCTGCCTCGATGCACTTATAGCAGTGCTCATAGGAACCATGGTCCAGATGAAGCGCTACCGGCACATCGATATCCAGGTCCTTCAACAGGCCGTTCACCATGCCTACAACCACATCATAGCCGCCCATGTACTTTCCTGCTCCCTCGGATACGCCGAGAATAACAGGAGACTTGCACTCCTTAGCCGTCAGCAGGATGGACTTTGTCCACTCCAGATTGTTGATATTAAACTGTCCCACTGCATAATGGCCTGCTTTCGCCTTTTTCAACATTTCTGTTGCAGATACTAACATTTTCTTATACCTCCATTTTTTATATTTAGCGCTACCGCGGGTTACCCGCAATAGCGCAATGAATAACCTGATAATTTATATTCTGTCTCCCTTTACCCTTATATCCATGCCTTTATGCTCGTTGCGGATGGTCACTTTTGTGTGACTGCCGCCATTTTCGCCATCCAGCGTCCAGGCTACCGGTTCCTCCGACTCTAATGTCAGTTCTGCGGTACGAAAACAGTACATCGCATCCGTGTCAATGTCCCGGTTCAGCAGAGACAACATGATATTATTTAACTCAATGGGATTCCTTGGGTGTCTGATCAGAGTAACCTCAAACACACCGTCATCCAGCTTCACATTTTTCCCTGTGATGTTCTTGAATCCCCCCACCGAAAGGGAATTGGTAATCATTCCAAAGATGAAATCATCCTCTATCTCATTTCCCTCCCAGCTTACCTTCAGGTGAAAAGAACGAATCCCCGGCAGCCGCTTCATTCCCTCCAGCAGATATGCCATATGGCCCAACACATTTTTCATATCCTGATCAGTCTCATAAGACACATCCGTAAACAAGCCAAAAGCAGCTATATAGACGAATACGTCTTCTACCTCATCGTATCTAAATCGGCCCACATCACAGGAAAAATCCACTCCGTCGACTATAACCTCCGCAGCGCGAATCATATTTTTCGGCAGGGCAAGGCTCCCCCCGAAATCATTGGTGCTGCCCGCAGGGATATAGCCGATCGGTGTGCGGAAACCGCTTTGAATCATTCCCGTCACCACTTCGTCCAGCGTGCCGTCGCCGCCGCTGCATACTACAAGCCCATACTCGTCCCGCCGTTCCGCCACCGCCGCTCTGGCATCGTCGTGCTTCTGTGTGGGTACTACGGTAATTTCATACCCTGCCTTTGCAAAAATATTTAAAATTTCAGCCAGCTTATTTTTAATCAGCGCCTTGCCGGCCTTCGGATTGTATACAAAAAGCAGCTTCCTGTTCATAGTCCTGTCTTACTTATCCATCCCGGTCAGAAAACAGGTAATGCCTTCCAGTGCAGCCTCTTCGTCAGAACCGTCGGCGGAAACCTCCAGCTCTTCGCTGATATCAATTCCCAGAGTCATCATGCCCATAATACTCTTGGCATTCACTTTCTTATCGCCGGACTGAATATAAATGGCACTCTCAAACTTACTGGCTTTCTGCACCAGCAAAGCGATATGTCTCGCCATCTGCTCATCTTCCAGGCTGATATGGATACTTTTCTTTTTCATTACTAATTCCTCCATTTTAGTTCCGCAATCGTCCCTTCGCCACCTTCCTGCGGAACAGCTTCTGTCCGAAATACGGCCATAGACTGTTCCGGGCGTCGTTTGGACGATTACTGTTTTTAGTTCCGCAGTCCCCCTGCTGTTGTTAGTTCCTCTCCCTTATAGTATCGGCCAGTTCACTGAGTTTACGCAGTCTGTGGTTTACGCCCGATTTCCCCAGGGGCGGCTGGAAAAATTCGCCCAGCTCCTTCAAGGGCGTATCCGGATTCTCCAGGCGTATTTCCGCCATTTCACGAAGATTATCCGGCAGATTCTGAAAACCATAATGCAGCTGAAGGTATTGGATGTCTTCCACCTGTCTGGCTGCCGCACTGACAGTTCTCGCAATATTGGCTGTCTCACAGTTTACCCGTCTGTTCACAGAGTTCCGCATTTCCTTCAGGATACGGAGATTCTCCACGTTCATCAGTGACACCGGAGCCTCGCATACATTCAGTAAGTCCACAATACCGGAACCTTCTTTCAGATAAACCACATAGTATTTCTTACGTAATATAATCTTTGATTCGATTTCAAAGCCTTTCATCAGCTCCCGCAGCTGTTCCGCCTTATCCGCATCACAGCAGTCAAATTCCAGATGGTAGCTCTTCGCAGGATCGCTCATGGAACCGACACTCAAAAAAGCTCCCCGCAGAAAAGCCCGCTGACAACAGGAATTTTTGAGCAGGAGAGCGCTGACCGGCTTGTTCAGGCTTCCGATTTTCTGTAATATACCCTGCATTTCCACTTCATTTAATGCAATATCCGTATCTATATTATACGTTTTTTTCAATAATGTAAAGCCTTTTCTGACAACAGCTTCATTTTCTGTCTGAAAACCGATGGTATAACCGCCCCCGGCGTCCCGTCCATACTGTCCGCAGAAGTTCATAATTGCCGCCAGTTCCGCTATCTGGCAATGTCTCGCCGGGCTGATTCGTTTCGCCAGCTCTTCTTTTACCTGGCTGGAGAATGATTTATATTTTCCCACATTATTTACCCTGTTTATTCACGTCCCGATGATGCAGCTTTATTCCATACTTTCCCTTGTCCTTCATCCTTTTATACAGTTCCCCGGCAAGTGTGACGCTTCTGTGCTTGCCCCCGGTACATCCGATGGCAATGACCAGACGATATTTTCCCTCTTTCACATAGTTCGGGACCAGAAACTGTATCATGTCCGTAAGCTTTTCCATAAATTCCACAGCCTCCGGAAACCCCATCACATAATCCTGCACTTCTCTGTCAAGTCCTGTTTTATGCTTCAGGTCCTCTATATAAAAAGGATTCGGCAGAAAACGTACATCCAGCACCAGGTCTGCATCCGACGGGATCCCATGCTTGAAGCCAAAGGACAGTATAGTCACCATCAGGCTGTTATACTCCGCATTTTCCACAAAAATGCGATCCAGCTCCTCCTTCAGCTCCCTGGTGAGCAGATCCGTAGTGTCAATGACATAATCGGCATTTTTCCGGATATTCTCAAGTACCCGTCGCTCTGCCCTGACGCCATCCTCCACTCTGCCCTCCAAAGCCAGCGGATGCACACGTCTTGTCTCCTTATAGCGCTTTATAAGGACATTCTCATCCGCATCCATAAAAAGGATTTCAAGAGCGTAACCGGTGGATCTCAGTCTCTCCAGAATCTTCGTGGCGTCTTCAAAGGACTGATCGGATCTCACATCCAGCCCCAAAGCAACCTTACTCACCTCGCTTCCTGGCATGGACACCAGCTCCACAAATTTCTCAACCAGTGAAACCGGCAGGTTGTCCACACAGTAAAATCCCGCATCCTCCAACATTTTCAGGGCGGTGCTCTTACCGCCCCCGCTCATTCCCGTCACCACTACAAATCTCATGTTCTTCTATCTCAGACTCCCCAAACAAACGATTTCCGTCTCAAGGTCCACATGGAATTTATCCTTCACACCTGCCTGAACTCTGGCAATGACGTCCAGTACGTCCCTGGCAGTTGCATTTCCGGTATTGATAATGAAACCACAGTGCTTGTCGGACACTCTTGCGCCGCCGATCTGGAATCCCCGGAAACCTGCTTCCATAATCAGCTTACCTGCAAAATGTCCCTCCGGGCGCTTGAATGTGCTGCCCGCACTGGGATATTCCAGAGGCTGCTTTTCCCTGCGCCGCTCAGCCAGCTCTTCCATTCTGGCCCGGATGACATCTCTGTCTCCATGTTCCAGACTGAATACCACCTCTGTGACAATAAATGTGCTGTGCCTGATCACGCTGGTCCGATATCCGAATTCCATGGTCTCATTGTCCAGCTCCATGGTTTCTCCGTCCTGATTCACCACAGTCACCTGTGTCACCACCTGGCACATTTCTCCGCCATAGGCTCCGGCGTTCATCACCACGCCGCCGCCCACCGTACCCGGGATTCCGGAAGCAAATTCCAGGCCTGTAAGTCCGTATTCCAGCGCTTTGCGGGCCGTCTGCGCCAGAGAGGCTCCCGCTTTCGCCACCACACGGCATCCTTCCACCCTGATATCGCTCATTCCGGAACCAATCTGCAGAATTACTCCCTGGTATCCGGCGTCACTGACCAGCAGATTGCTGCCGTTTCCCGTCACAAAAAACGGTACGCCTGCAAGCCCAAGGTATTTTTGCAGCTTCTTCAACTGCTGTTCATTTTCCAGCTGCACAAAACAGTCAGCCGGTCCCCCTATCCGAAAGGTAGTGTGATCCGCCATGGGTTCCTGCAGGCGAATATTCTCATAAGGTACAAATCTCTGTATCGCTTCAATCACTGCTTTGCTAATCATTTAACAGACTTCCCTTTTTAATTTACTTCACTTTTCAGATTCCGGGGCGTACAGATATTCTACCGCAAAACCAGCCCTGCGGCACCGTAAATGCCCGCATCGTTCCCCAGAGTAGCCAGAACGAACTTTGCATTTCCGCAGTGGCTGAAAACATACTTGTGGAAAGGTGGCTCAATAAAGGAAAACAGAATTTCCCCGGCTTTGGACACGCCTCCGCTGATGATGAACGCCTCCGGATTCAGCACGGACGCAATCATCGCCAGACCTTTTCCCAGATACTCTCCGAACTCCTGTGCCACTTCAATAGCCACCTTGTCTCCGGCCTTCACCCCGTCAAAAACCGTCTTGGCCGACACTTTTCCTTCTCTCAGGACACTGGGCTCATCGTCCTTTTCCAGCCTTCTGCGAGCCAGGCGCGCAATTCCCGTGGCCGAAGCGTACTGCTCCATGCAGCCTTTGTTCCCGCAGCCGCAGCTTTCCGTCTCGTCGTCCACCATATGCATATGTCCGATTTCACCCCCTGCTCCCGTGGCGCCGGCCAGAAGCTCTCCGTTTATGATGATTCCGCCGCCGACTCCTGTTCCAAGAGTCACTGCCACAATGCTGTTGAATCCCTTGCCGCCGCCCTGCCACATCTCTCCGTATGCCGCCGCATTGGCATCATTGGCCGCCTTTACCGGTACATTAATATATGCGCGCATCGTCTCCGGTATGTTAAACGGCTCCCATCCGATATTGACGGCGCCGTTCACCAGTGTGCCGTCATCATCCACAGGCCCCGGTGCTCCCACGCCAATTCCCACCAGGTCCTCTTCCCGGATTCCTTTTTCTGCCATCTTACCCTTCAGACTCTGAGCCACATCCGGCAAAACGGCGGCTCCTTTGTTCTCTTTTCTGGTGGGAATCTCCCATTTCTCCAGAAGTGTGCCTGCATCGTCAAATAAGCCCATTTTTACCGATGTTCCGCCTACGTCAACCCCAAATGCATATTTGCTCATCTGTTTTTTCTCCTTATTTTTAGTTCCGCGAGAGTACCAGCAGTGCCTTCCCCTTCGGAGAATTCCCGGCCGCTTCTCGTCCGTAAATTCTCCGGGCACTGCTGGTACTCTCGCTGTTTTTTCCTTATTTTAGTTCCGCGAGAGTACCAGCAGTGCCTTCCCTCATTTTTAATTTAGTTCAATCTCCCCATTCTTCTTCACGTTTTCTGGCGAAGGAATTCTGCACACGGGTATAGAGCTCCTGGGCCGCGTTATATCCCATTTTCTTCTGTCTGTGATTTACGGCCGCAGACTCGCAGATCACCGCCAGGTTCCTGCCCGGTCGAATGGGAATATTGTAGCAGACAATTTTATTTCCCATATACTCCGTATAATTCTCTTCCAGTCCCAGTCTGTCGTACTCTTTATCTCTGTCCCAGTCCTCCAGCCGGATTACAAGGTCGATATTCTGTGTATCCATAACGGAAGAGGTACCGAACAGCGCCTTCACATCCACCACGCCGATTCCCCGGAGCTCAATCAGGTGCTTCAGCATATCGGGCGCCGAACCTACCAGCGTGTCGTCGCTGACCTTTCTGATCTCCACCACATCGTCCGTCACAAGACGATGCCCCCGGCGTATCAGTTCCAGCGCGGCTTCGGACTTCCCGATACCGCTCTCGCCCGTAATCAGCACCCCCTCGCCGTATACATCCACCAGCACGCCATGTACGGAGATGCAGGGGGCAAGCTTCACGTTCAGCCACCTGATGGCCTCGGCCATGAAAGCGGACGTGGATTTGCTGGTGGAGAGAAGCGGAATCCTGTGGGCCAGAGCCGCCGCCATGAAAATGGGGTCCGGCTTCAGCTCCCGGCAGAACACCACCGCCACCACATCATAGCTCATGAATTCGTCATAGACTTCCCGTTTTCTCTCGTCGGACAGACCTTCCATATAAGTATATTCCACGAATCCCACAATCTGAAGTCTGGTGGCGTCGAAATGCTCAAAATATCCTGTCAGCTGCAGGGCAGGACGGTTGATATCCGGCTGCGTGATGCGGATATCCGTCACATCAATCTCCGGCGTAAGGTTCTCCAGCTTCATCTTCTCAATTAAACGGGTCAGTCTGACACTTTCCATTTTACACTCCTTATGGTCTTCACAGCCGTTGCTTTCGTTTAAACATTGCTCCTGTCCTGTATGCATTTCCCCGGACAGAAGCCCGGACTCCCGGAAACAGGAGTCACCCGACTCTGGTCTTTGCGGATATTGTAACACATAATATTTATAAAGTGAAGTAATAAGACAAAAGATTTTTCAGCTTGAAATATGTCCTGAAATATGTAAATGTCTCGCGAAATTGCATAGCAGGAAAAGCTGAACTGTTACGTGCAAATTGTATTTTAAAAAAGCGAACGGCGTTTCTCCCAACCAGTGTCGTTCGCAGTTTAAAAACAGTATTAATTTAAGCGTTTACGCTTTCTCCTGTACCTTATGGAAAAATCCAAATATTTCCTCCGCCGCCCGACGGTTGATTTCCGGCAGTGCCGCCAAAGTCTCCACATCCGCCGTCTTAATCTCTTCGATGGACTTGAAATGCCGCATCAGCGCCTTTCTCCTGGCCGGTCCCACCCCGGGGATATCATCCAGCACGGATTTCACCTGGGCCTTGCTGCGCAGAGAACGGTGATACTCGATGGCAAAGCGGTGGGCCTCGTCCTGCACTCTGGTAATCAGCTTAAAACCTTCGGAATGGGTGTCAATGGGCAGTTCCACATTGTTAAAATAAAGCCCTCTGGTGCGGTGATTGTCATCCTTCACCATACCGCAGACCGGAATGGCTATTTTCAGCTCTTCCAGCACAGACAGGGCGATATTCACCTGCCCTCTTCCGCCGTCCATCATCAGCAGGTCCGGGAATCTGGTGAAGCTGCCATATTCCTTCTCCAGCTCCTTTTCCTCCAGCTCCCTGCCTTCCTCCAGTCCATGTCGGAACCGTCTGGTCAGCACCTCCCGCATACAGGCGTAATCGTCAGGGCCGGACACGGTCTTAATCCGGAATTTCCGGTAATCGCTGGTCTTGGGCTTCCCTTTCTCAAATACAATCATGGAGCCCACATTCTCAAAGCCATTGATATTGGAGATATCGAAAGCCTCCATCCGGTCGATATGTTCCAGGCCCAGAAGGGCCCCGATCTCCTTTACCGCACCTATGGTCCGTCCTTCTTCCCGTTTCAGCCGCTCCCTGTCCTGCTCCAGGATGTGCTTCGCGTTCTGGGCCGCCAGCTCCACCAGCTTCTCCTTGGAGCCGATTTTCGGCACCCGGATGTAGACTCTCCCGCCTTTCCGCCCGGTCAGCCATTTCTCAATGAGCTCATGGTCCCCGATCTCATATTGTAACATCAGCTCTCTGGGGATAAAAGGAGTGCCGGCATAGAACTGCTTCACGAAATTCTCCAAAATTTCCGGTTTGCTGTCAGGTGACACATTTGTCATATAATAATGGTCCCGCCCGATGAGCTTGCCGTCCCGGACAAAGAAGACCTGAACCACCGCTTCCCTGTCATCCTGGTACAGGGCGATGATATCCTTATCCTCGCCGACGCTGTCCGTAATCTTCTGCTTCTGGGCCACCTGTTTCACGCTGTTGTAGAGATCTCTGTAGCCCGCTGCCGCCTCGAAGTCCAGCTCCTCCGCGGCCGCCTGCATTTTGGCCTCCAGATCCTTCAGAATCAGGTTGTAGTTTCCGTTCAAAAATTCCAGCGCCTGATTTACCTGCTCTCTGTACTGTTCTCTGTCAATATAACCCTGACAGGGGGCAAGACACTGCTTGATGTGATAGTTCAGGCAGGGCCGCTCCACCCCGATATCCTTAGGCAGACTGCGGTTGCAGGTGCGCAGATGATAGAGCTTGTTCAGCAGATCGATGGTGTCCTTCACGGACGCCGCGCTGGTGTAGGGCCCGAAATATTTGGATTTATCCTTTTTCATCACCCGGGAGAACAGAATCCTGGGGTACTCTTCCCCCACTGTCACCTTAATATAAGGATAGGTCTTGTCGTCCTTCAGCAGAGTATTATACTTGGGAGAATTCTCCTTAATCAGGTTATTCTCCAGCACCAGGGCCTCCAGCTCCGAGTCTGTGACGATATATTCAAACCGGGCAATCAGAGACACCATTTTATCAATCATGGGACCTCTGCCGATATTTTCCCGAAAATAGGAGCGTACGCGGTTGTGAAGGTTGATCGCCTTACCCACATACAAAATGACATTCCTGTCATCTCGCATAATATAGACTCCCGGCTCTTTGGGAAGCTTTTTCAGTTCCTCTTCAAAGTTAAACATGGCATAATCCCCATTTTCCCGCTTAAATCTCTGTTGCTTTTCCTTTTCTGCAGCCAATGGTTCCAATGGCCCTCCTCGCCGGAGGTATTTCCTTTACTGTTCATCGGCCTGGCTCAGGAATTTGTCAATGCCATTGGCAATTCCGTCCGCAATTTTCTCCTGATATTCGTCCGTGGCCATCAGCGTATCCTCTTCCGGATTGGTCATATAGCCCATCTCCACAATGGTCACAGGAACCATGCACCAGTTGATGCCGCTCATGGTGTCCGTCTCCCAGACGTACTGCTTCTTACAGCCTGTAGCCGCCACCAGCTCATCCAGCACAGCATCCGACAAGTCTCTGCTCTGCTGATAGAAGGTGCTGTTGTATGGATTGGAGGCCGTCTGGCAGATGGTCATTGCACCGTTCACGGATGTGTTCTCCGAACCGTTGGCATGCACGCGGATAAAAGCATCCGCCTCCGCGTCATTGGCCACCTGGGCCCGCTCGCTGTTGCTCATGTTCACATCATGGGTAGTCCGGACCATAATCACCTGATAACCCCGGCTGGTCAGCTCGTCCTCCAGCTTCTCCGCCACCATCAGGGTCAGCTCGTATTCTTTTAAGCCGCTGGTGGCTCCGGAAGTCCCGCCGGCCACCTTCGCCTTCATCTCGCTTGCCCCTGGGCCGATGGGCTCCTTCTCGCTGTTCCCCTTCTGCTGATGTCCGGCGTCGATGACGACCAGATAGCCGTTCTCCTGGGCAGCAGGCGCTGTGGAATCGTCCGGTGTCTGGGATTGAGAGCCGGATTCCGGTGACACTACAGTCTGCGGCTGTGAAGCAGATGAGGCCCCACTTTCCACTCCTGTCTCGCCTCCGGGTACCGGGGATTGCAAATCCTCTGACACCGACCCACCACTCTCCTGCGCCGCTGAAGACTCATTGTTCCCTGACGTCGAATCTCCTGACGCCGTCGAAAGCTCATTATTTCCTGACTCCTCTGCGGCAGAGGACTCTTTCCCGGATTCCCCGGCGCCGTCCTGCTCCTGTGTGTCCAGTTCTACCGCCATGTCATCCAGACTCACCATAGACCTGGACTCCTCCTCTGCTTTTCCACAGCCGCTCATCAATAGTATCAGACCCAGTCCAAATGCCATGGTACACATTCTGATATGTTTTATCATCTTTACAGTTCTGCAGTTCCTCCTTCCGGCTTGATTCATAAGCCTGTATGAACTATCATTGCAGGAAACGGGCATGCTCATCCTGCAAGCAAATTCCCATGCCACAACCGGCATCGGATTCTGCTCTTTTAAGCCCGCATCCGCCTTATTTTTACCAATCAACATCATCTTCTCTCACATAGTCCCCACTATCTATCCTCTGTTCTGCTTCTTCCAACCACTTTTTCTCATCCGGTGTCAATTTTGTATAATCCGGGTCCCAAGCAAGCACTATGCGCTTGATAAGCTGATTTGCAAGCTCCTGTTCACTTTCTGGCAACATTTCCAGCATCTTGACTGATTCCTGCATAACTTGTGTCATGTCTCCTTTTCCTGTATTCCTGACGATTAGTTTATCACGAATCTCCGAACTCAACAACCACCTACTCGAATTTTTATCTTTTATCATCCCTTCCTGTATCCATGAACTGCAGCCACTCCACACCGGCTCCTGGCGCCAGAACTTACACGCCGGCTCCTTCATAAACTCTCTTTTGCATATCAAAGCAAAATCAACCATTCTGAATAATCTACGATATTCGTACTATAAATCGAGAGGGGAGATAAAATCTCCCCCCTCACATTAACAGTATCCTCTGTTTTAGCATGTGCTGCCTGCCGTCAATCTATTCTGCCGTTGGAAAATCTGCCCACCGGATGTTCCTTCTCCTGCAGGCCCGCCGGCTCCGGATTGTCTTCGGGCTCCGGTTTCTCTTCCGCTTCCGCTTTCCTCTCCCGCGCTTCCCCAGACTCCGGTTCCGCTTCTGACCCGCTTTCCGCTTTTTCACTGTGCTCCGGTCCGTCTCCCGGTGCTGCGGTACTCTCGGCCTTCTGGAGCTCGCTTTCTTCCGAAGCGTTTTCCTGCTCCCCGTCAGTCTGCGGCTTCCCGGAATCTCCCCGGCCCGCCGCCTTCTCCTTCTCCAGAGCCTGTTCCCAGGAAAACTGATAATGCCCGGGCTCCTGAGAGGTTTGTTCCTTTGCCTCTTCCTTCTTTGCCTCTTCCTTCTTTTCCTCTACCTTCTCTGCCTCCCTTGCAGACAGCTCCTCGGGAGTATCCTCTTTCTTCTCCTCCGGCTCAGGCAGGCCTTTTTCCCTGCGGAAGATCTCCATGAACTCCTTGCCGGTTATGGTCTCCTTCTCAATCAGGAATTCCGCCAGCTTATCCATCACGTCCCTGTTGTCCCGCAGCAGATCCAGCGCTTTCTCATAGCTTTCCTTCAGAATCTCCACCACCTCGGCGTCAATCTCCGCCGCCGTGGAGTCACTGCAGTTCAGCGCCGTTCTGCCCTCCAGATACTGGCTCTCAACGGTGGCCAGTCCCATCAGGCCGAACTTCTTGCTCATTCCGTAACGGGTCACCATGTTGCGGGCGATATCGGTGGCTTTCTCAATATCATTGGCCGCCCCTGTGGTCACAGTCTCAAACACAATTTCCTCCGCCGCACGGCCACCCACCAGGCTCACCAGCATATCTCTCAGCTCCGCCTCGGTGTTCAGGTATTTCTCCTCCTCCGGCACATGCATGACATAGCCCAGGGCTCCCATGGTACGGGGAACAATGGTGATCTTCTGCACCGGCTCGGAATTCTTCTGCAGGGCGCTGATCAGCGCGTGGCCCACTTCATGATAGGAGACAATCCTTCGCTCCTCCTTGCTCATAATGCGGTCCTTCTTCTCCTTACCTACCAGCACCACTTCCACGGAATTGAACAAATCCTTCTGGCAGACATAGTCTCTGCCTTCCTTCACGGCATTGATAGCCGCCTCGTTGATCATATTCGCCAGATCGGAACCCACCGCGCCGCTGGTTGCCAGAGCAATGGCATCCAGGTCCACGGTTTCATCCATCTTCACATCCTTTGCATGTACCTTCAAGATCTCCACACGCCCTCTCAGGTCCGGCTTATCCACGATAATCCGTCTGTCGAAACGCCCGGGCCGCAGAAGCGCCTTATCCAGAATCTCAGGCCGGTTGGTGGCCCCCAGAATCAGGATACCCTTCGAGCTGTCGAAACCGTCCATCTCCGAGAGAAGCTGATTCAGCGTCTGTTCCCGCTCCTCGTTCCCCCCGCCGTACTTGGAATCACGGCTGCGGCCGATGGCATCAATCTCGTCGATAAAGATGATACAGGGGGCGTTCTTCGTGGCCTCCTTGAACAGGTCACGCACACGGCTGGCGCCCACGCCTACATACAATTCGATAAAGTCGGATCCTGTCAGAGAGAAAAAAGGGACATGGGCCTCTCCGGCCACCGCTTTGGCCAGCAGCGTCTTACCGGTTCCGGGAGGGCCTACCAGCAGAGCGCCCTTCGGCAGCCTTGCACCGATTTTGGAATATTTCCCGGGATTGTGCAGGAAATCTACCACTTCCACCAGAGACTCTTTCGCCTCGTCCTCCCCGGCCACATCCTTGAAGGTTACGCCCGTCTCCTTCTGCACATAGACCTTTGCGTTGCTTTTACCCACGCCCATGGGACCGCCGGAGCCGCTCATTTTCCGGAACACCACTCCCAGCAATATCCACATAAGCAGGACCGGAAGCACCACATACAGGAAAATATCCAGGATACGGCCCGAATTGTCGCTGAGAATCCGGGTACCGTCTATCCCGTGCTTCTCCAGCCGGGAAGTGAGCGTATCCAGATCCTCCATGATGATTGTGGAGTAGGTCACTTTTACATTTCCGTAAAAAGCTCCGTATCCCTGCGGAATCGTGGGCGTGTCCTCCGAGGCTACTTCCTTTTTCAGAGTAAACAGTATCTGTCCCGTACTCTGGACTTCCACCGCCTCAACCTCGTCCGCGTTGATATACTCCAGGAACTTTGTGTAGCTGACTTCCTGCGTATTGCCGGAAGTACCGAACAGCAGATTCCAAAGCATGAAAACCAGCAGCACCGTACTCAGTCCTGCCAGCAGTACCATCATGATATTCGGTTTTCTGGGAGGTTGATTTCCATTGCCGCCGTTGTTGCCTGGCATATTGCCCCGGCCGCCGTTGTTGTATCCTCCTCCGTTATCATACTGATTCATTTGATTATCCATAGTAACTCCGTTTCCGTTTTTGCCTTTATCTCAACCCTCTGAGCTTAAAAGTCAATAAATCCATTTTATTATAGAGAGTACCCATTGATAAATCAATAGCATAAATGTGAAAAAAACAAATTAACTCTTAAAGATTTCTAAACTTTTTACCATTCCAATGTCAATAAAACTGTGGTAAAATGTCTTTATTATAGGAACCGCTTCGCGAACCCTATAATCAAAGGGCTATTCAGGGCAGGGCACCACACCGTTGCCACCAAATCACAGAATCGAGGATGACAATGAAAATCGGATTTGACAATAACAAGTATCTGAAAATGCAGTCGGAACACATCAAGGAACGTATTGTTCAGTTTGGGGACAAGCTTTATCTGGAATTCGGAGGAAAGCTTTTTGACGATTATCATGCATCCAGAGTTCTGCCCGGCTTTGCGCCTGACGCTAAGCTGCAGATGCTGATGCAGCTTTCAGACTGTGCCGAGATTGTCATCGTCATCAGTGCCGCCGATATTGAGAAAAATAAAATCCGCGGCGATCTGGGTATCACTTACGATGTGGATGTGCTGCGTCTGCGGGATGAGTTCCAGAACAGAGGCCTGTATGTGGGCAGCGTGGTCATCACTCACTATTCCGGCCAGCACAGCGCGGAGCAGTTTAAGACGAAGCTGGAAAAAAAGAATATAAAGGTCTATCTGCACTATACAATCGAGGGCTATCCCGCCAATGTGCCTCTGATCGTCAGTGAAAACGGCTATGGAAAAAACGATTACATAGAAACCACCAGGCCTCTGGTGGTCGTTACGGCTCCTGGTCCGGGAAGTGGCAAAATGGCCACCTGCCTTTCCCAGCTCTACCATGACAACCTGAGGGGAATCAAGGCCGGCTATGCCAAATTTGAGACTTTCCCCATCTGGAATATACCACTTAAGCACCCGATTAACCTGGCGTACGAAGCCGCCACCGCAGATTTAAACGATGTGAATATGATTGACCCCTTCCACCTGGAAGCCTATGGAAAGACTACCGTCAATTATAATCGGGACATTGAGATTTTCCCAGTACTGAATGCCATATTTGAAGGCATTTACGGCGCTAACCCCTACAAATCTCCTACTGACATGGGTGTCAACATGGCCGGGAACTGTATCATTGACGACGAAGCCTGCTGTGAAGCTTCCAAAATGGAAATTATTCGCCGTTATTATACTGCATTGAACAAAGTGGTGCGGGAAGCCTCTCCTGAAACGGAGGTATATAAAATTGAACTTCTGATGAAACAGGCCAAGATAACCACAGCTGACAGGCATGTCACTACTGCGGCCATAGAGCGCGCCGAAGCCCTGGGGGTCCCCACCGCCGCCATCGAACTGGCGGACGGCCATATCATCACCTCCAAAACATCGGACTTCCTGGGTGCTTCCGCGGCATTGCTGCTGAATGCCCTGAAATATCTGGCAGGTGTGGATCACGACACCAAGCTTATCAAGCCGGAAGCCATCGAGCCCATTCAGGACCTGAAGGTGCGCTACCTGGGCGGCCGCAATCCCCGTCTCCACACGGACGAAGTTCTCATCGCCCTGGCTCTTGCCGCATGTCACGATGATAACGCCCGCCGGGCTCTGGAACAGCTGCCAAATCTGAAGGGCTGTCAGGTTCACACATCGGTTATGCTGTCCGAGGTGGACATCAAGATATACAAGCGACTGGGAATGGACCTGACCAGCGAACCTGTTCAGACCGGCAGGAAGAAATATTGACAACAATAGAATCCACGCTTCGCGAGGCTTCTATTGTCATGAATAACAAACCCCGGCTCCCACCGGGGTTTTCTTACAGCTTTTTCACGAAATTTCCGTCCACGCTGACCCCTTCGTTTATCACAATAAACGCGTTGGGATCGAACCGGTGCACCGCCGCTTTCAGACGGCTCACCTCATATTTGGACAATGTAATATACAGCATATGGGAATCCTCATGAGTGTATGCGCCCATGGTGGACCATTTTGTGATTCCCCTGTAGATTTCCTCGAAAATCACCTTCTCCAGCGCGGCGGTATCCGCCTTTGTGATGATCTTCGCCTCCACGTTGATATTCTGGGTATGCACCTTATCCATGGCCACGGAATGCACCGCGGCATAAATAACCGAGTATACCACGATTTCCACATCGAACATGAAAAGGCAGATTGCATACAGCGCCAGGTTGACGAAGAGATTCGCCTTACCCACGCTGAAATCTCTCTTCCACCGGATCAGCAGCACGCCCACCACGTCCATTCCGCCTCCGGAAGAGGCCATTCTCAGGGTCAGACCGATTCCTGCGCCGGTTATGATTCCGCCTACCATACAGGCGGCCATGGTATCCTTCACAATCATCCTTGTGGGAATCAGGGAGAGGAAGATGGTCATCACCGTAACGGTAAACAGTGTCTTCGCGAAAAACATTCTCCCCATCCGCTTAAAAGCCACCACAAAAATGGGAATATTGATCAGGTAATAAATGATACCGGCAATGTCAAAATTGGTGAAATTCAGATGAAAATATCTTGCAAGCACCGTTCTGATCACCTGACAGAAGCCCATCAGTCCGCCCGTATACAGCCCGGCCGGAACCACAAAAAGATTGGTGCCGGCGGCGTAGAGAAACGCCCCCAGCACACAGATCAACAATCTCTTTCCCTCGTACACAACAGTTTCTTTTTTCATCTCACTTCAATGCCTGCTCAACCTTTTCCTTTAATTCCGCCGCAGGCATAGATCCCACGTAAGTGGCCGCCGGGCTGCCGTTTTTGAACATCACAAAAGCCGGAATGCTGGAAATGCGGTAGCGCGCCGCCAGCGTCATGTTCTCGTCAATATTACACTTTCCGACTTTCACTCTGCCTTCATACTCTTCCGCAATTTTCTCCACCACCGGTCCCATCATCCGACAGGGATTACACCAGTCCGCATAAAAGTCCACCAGCACGGGGGTGGCAGCCTGCAGTACTTCCGCTTCAAAATTGTCCTCTGTAAATCTGTATTCCATAAGTTTTTACCTCCATATAGTTGCTTCATTGTCTTAACAGCTCAGACGCACCCTGAGCTGTCACCAGCTAGTTACTATTCACATTCCTTATCCCGCGAGAGATTTTGATGCTTATTTTGTATCAAAATCCGAGACAGCAGCTATCTGTCTCTTGCAATAATATACTTGCAGATAGGATTTCCCAGGCTCGAGAATTTCTCTTCGTACTCTGTCATTACATTACCCTGCATCAGAGCTTCGTCATGGTGAAGATCATAGGTGAGCACACTTGCATGCCAGCCCGCCGGCTCCAGTTCTTCCACGGCAAAATCGAACAGCTCCCGGTTGTCTGTCTTGAACTCCAGCCATCCGCCTTTCTCCAAAATCACATCATATCTGGCCAGGAATTCCCGCGAGGGCAGTCTGCGCTTTGCATGCCTGTCCTTCGGCCACGGATCGGAGAAATTCAGGTAAATCCGGCTCACCTCTCCCGGG
>JAAWLQ010000186.1 GCA_022797995.1 Lachnospiraceae bacterium | reverse complement strand
GTCTGGCAGGATCTTCTTCTGTCAGCGCGCTGTCCCCGGCCAGATTCTTCTGGTCCACAGTATGAATGAAGTCTGCCAGGACTACATTGTAGCCCAGCTCCTTCCGGTTCCTGAGATACACATAACTCTCTTCCAGCGTCAGCTGGTGAAATAACAGCCAGGCCGTATCACCCAGCAGAAAGAAAGGTTCCTCGCCGCAGCAAAAATGTCTGCCGTCGTCTGTTATCTTCAAAAGCCCTTTTTCCCAGGGGGCTTTTACTTTTAATTCTGTTTTCATGTATACTTTGTCTCCAATCTCAATTTTTTTACTCTCAAACTATACTATCCAGATACCGGTAACCTGCATAACAGCTCAGACAGTTTTCCCGGTCTGTAACACTTACAGGTATCAAAACCTATTCTGGCAAAATACATCAGTTACTGGCATATAAAGAAACATATTACCAAATTAAAAGGTCATGGAAACCGCCTTCTTCCAGGCAGCATACTTCGCCGCTCTGCTTTCCTCCGGCATCTCAGGCGCATACGTCCTGTACTCCATCCGGGCGAAAAGGCTTTCCCTGCGGTAAATGCCCGCGGTAAGTCCGGCCAGATAAGCCGCTCCTATGGCGGATAATTCCTCCTGCCCGGCGGCGCTTACCCTCACATTCGCAAGGTCGCTCTGCATCTGCATCAGATATTGATTCTTCGTGGGGCCTCCGTCTGTGCGAAGCTCCTGCAGGCCGCAGCCGCTGTCCTGTTCCATGGCCTTCAGCACATCCGTCACCTGAAAAGCAATACTGTCCAAAGCTGCCCGGACAATCTCCGCCCGCCCTGTGGTACGGCTCATTCCCGCAAGCACAGCCTTCGCGTCACCTTTCCAGTAAGGGGCCGACAGTCCTGTGAAGGCAGGCACCAGAATACAGGTATCCGCAGGATTCGCCTGCAGCGCCAGCTTTTCTGTCTCCCCGGGAGAGGAAATCAGACCCACATCCTCCTTCAGCCAGGTAATAACTGCCCCTGTATAATTGATATTTCCCTCCAGCACATAGGTGGCTTTTCCATCTATTCCCCAGGCAAGGGAGGTAGCCAGACCATTTTTGCTCTGGACGAAGTTCTCCCCGATATTCATCATCACCGAGGAGCCGGTTCCGTAAGTGGCCTTCACCATGCCGCTTTCGTGACAACCCTGCCCGAACAGCGCGCCATGGGAATCCCCCAGCATGGACAGAATCGGAATTTCCTTCTCCAGAAAGCCCTCGAAATCCGTGGTTCCGAAGCAACTGTTGCTGTCACAGACCTCCGGCAGAGCCTCCATGGGTACGCCGAACAGTCTGCAGAGCTCCGGATCCCAGGTAAGGGTGCGTAAATTGAAAAGCTGGGTGCGGGACGCATTGGAATAATCCGTTTTATATAAATGATTTTTCGTCATTCTGTAAAGCAGCCAGCTGTCCACGGTACCGAAATGCAGCTTTGTATCCCCGGAAAGCCCTGGAACCACATTTTCCATCAGCCAGGCCATCTTCGCCGCGGGGAAATAGGCCGACAGTGGAATTCCCGACCTTTCATAGACTGTCTCCCCGCTGTCCTTCAGCCGCCCCACAACTGTTTCCGCCCGGTTGCATTGCCATACAATAGCGTGATTCAAAGGGCAGCCCTGATCGTCCCACAGTACGGTAGTCTCTCTCTGATTGCTGATGCCTACGGCCGCCAGCTCTTCTTTTGGGACAGCCGCTCCTTCCACCGCCATTTTCACTGCCCGGATAACATTCCGGTATATTTCCTCCGGATCATGAGAGACCCAACCTTTTTCGTTGACAATCTGTCTGTGAGGTACATCGGCCCGGTATATGATTGCTCCGTACCCATCGAACAACAAGGCTTTGGTTCCCTGGGTACTCTGGTCGATTCCGATGATATATTTCATAAATCAGCCCTCCTCCGGAGCCTTTCGGCTCAATTTGTTCATAAACTATCCGACATTGTCAGAGCCTTCTGCACCGCCAGGGCAATCCCTTCCGCGTCCAGTCCATAATGAGTGAAGATTTCCCTGTTGGTT
Organism: Lachnospiraceae bacterium; assembly: GCA_022797995.1. GTDB lineage: Bacteria > Bacillota > Clostridia > Lachnospirales > Lachnospiraceae > Acetatifactor. The sequence goes on along the minus strand of JAAWLQ010000186.1, from coordinate 5,722 downwards.
CCCCCGATCATATGGCCGTCCGGCAGGGCCAGATTCAACACATGTCTGGGGCAATGGGCGGAAATCACCTGAGCCGTGATGCTTCCAAGTCCCCCGAAAGGAGAATGCTCTTCCACGGTCACCACCAGCTTTGCTTTCTCTGCCGCCGCCAGAAGAGTTTCCTCATCTATGGGCTTCACACAGTACATGTCAAGCATCCCCACACTGTATCCCTTTTCCTGCAACAGTTTTCCCGCTTCGTAAGCATTGGGCACCATCTCGCCGCAGGCCACCAGCAGGATATCCTCCCCTTCCATCAGCACATTTGCTTTATTCAGGGTAAAATCCATTTCTTCATCATATACATCCTCTGTGGCGGATCTGCTGACCCGCACATAGGCCGGCAGCTCATCCTGCAGAAGCGCCTGCATCAGCTTTTCTGTCTGAAAGCGGTCGCTGGGCAGATACACTCTCATGTCCGGCAGAGCGGCAAAGGCCGCAATATCTTGGCAGGAATGATGAGTCATCCCCAACGCCCCGTAACTGACGCCTCCGCTGATACCGATTAAGGTCACATTTGTTTTGGAATAAGCCACATCCACCTTCGCCTGCTCATAGCTTCTGGTGGAGAGAAAGCAGGCCGGGGAAGCGGCGAACACCTTTTTCCCACAGGAAGCCAGACCTGCGGACACTGTGATCAGATTCTGTTCCGCAATGCCCATCTCCACGAACTGTCGGGGGAATTTATCCGCAAAAGCAGACAGAGAAGCGGAGCCTCTGGAATCGGAACAGACCACCACAATATCCCTGTCCTGTTCCGCCGCCTTTAACAGTGTATCACATATCACCTGACGGTTGGTTATCTTGTTCATGCCAGCACCTCCTCCAGCTCCCGCACCGCTGTCTTATACTGTTCCTCCGTCATCACGCCGTGATGCCAGCTCTTGTTGTCTTCCATGAAGGAAACCCCTTTGCCCTTCACCGTATGTGCGATCACAGCGGTGGGGCGTCCCTTTACCTCTGCGGCCTGCTTATAGGCGGCCAGAAGCTGCCCACAGTCATTGCCGTCCTCCACGGAAATCACATGCCAGCCGAAGGCCCTGAATTTCTCCCCCATATCGTCACTGCACATTACTTCTTTTGTGGTCCCGCTGATCTGCAGACGATTCAAGTCCACAGTCGCACACAGGTTATCCAGTTTATAGTGAGCCGCGGCCATCATAGCCTCATAATTGGAGCCTTCCGCCATCTCTCCGTCTCCCAGCACCACATAGGTCCGATATTCTCTGCCGTCCATCTTCGCCGCCAGGGCGGTTCCCACACCCAGCGCCAGACCATGGCCCAGAGAGCCTGAATTCATCTCGATGCCCGGCACATCGGTATTTGGATGTCCGATAAACCTGGAACCGTAAGCGCTGAAGGTCTCAATGGCTTCCTGCTTGTCGAAAAATCCTTTCTCCCCAAGCACTATGTATAACGCATCTGCACAATGTCCCTTACTCAGGAAGAAACGGTCCCTGTCCGGAGAATTCCAGTTCTCCGGGGACACGTTCATCACCTTAAAATACAGCACTGTCAGAATATCCATCACACTCAGGTCGCCGCCCACATGGCCTGCGGAGGAACGATATACTTCCTCGATTACATCCCTCCGCAATCCGTAAGCCTTCCTTGTCAATTCGTCCATATTTTTTCCTTTCCTGCAATCTATCTCCTGATGTAAATTCTTTTATTTCTTTCCTGCAAAGTGAAAAATTTCCCACTTAAAATTTATTTCCTGTTTTGACTAATTCATGATTTTCGCGTCATGTAAATTCTATTATTGCGAAACAATTTGCAGGAAGTGTTAAAAATTTTTCCAATTCCTTAGTACCCGCACACTTTACCCTTCACTTCATCCTCATTGTCATCGTACAGATCAGGCTTCACCCCTATGTATTTGCAGGCTTCGTACAGCACAGGCACCACATCCTTATGGATTCCCACACAGTGATGAATGTAAGGTCCTTCCACAATCTTCGTCTCCAGGCGCTTCCAGTTCTTCACTTCCACCCACACATAAGTACCCTTTGTGTAAGGTCCGTCCACGCCCACGGCATTGCCCAGGAGCATGGAATATTCCCCATTGTCTCCGTCAAATCGGCACAGAGTCATCTCCCCGTGCTTTGCCTCCGCCTCCACTGCTCCGGGATGGGAGAACGCCAGAGGATATCCGATGGTAGGCTTGCAGGAGGCACAGGACAGCGGCCAGGGACCGCAGTGCTGCAGCAGCTCTCCGTTCTCATTGTCCGGATGACGCACAGTCCAGTCTGCGAAGAAGCTTCTGGCCTCATCCATGCCTGCTGCCTCTACCAGAACGGCGGTAATGGCTCCGTGAATGTCCGTCTCGCACACCACCGGCAGTCCTTCCTCGTTCAGGAGGCTGTTGGCGGCACAGGGCATAATCCCAATCTCTCCCTGCAGGGCATTCCAGCACTGAATCGCCACCGCATTACAGCCGTAACGGTCCGCCAGATTCCGCATTGCCACCTTCAATGCAGCGACGGTCTCCAGCTCCTCATCCTTAATCGCAATATTGAAATGCTCCCTGCAGTAGGCAACTGTCTCCGCCACCTTCGTTCCCTCGGCTTTCGCCTTCTCTATCTCATCCTTCAGCTCCGGCATTGGAATGGGAGACAGCTGAATATTGAACTTCTCCAGCAGCTCGCCTTCATTGCACATGGTAGACCAGAAGTCAAAAGGCCTGGGGCCAATCTGCAGGATTCTTGTGCTGCGGAAGGTTTTCACCACATTGCAGACCGCCAGGAAGTTGCGGATGCCCTTCTCAAATTCCACATCCTCCAGTCTGCAGTTGCACAGATAAGTAAACGGCACACCGAATCGTCTCAATACCTTACCGGTAGCAAACAGTCCGCACTGACTGTCTCTGAGACGCACGCCATTCTCATCCGGCCTCTCATCTCTGGGTCCCCAGAGCAATACCGGCACATTCAACTCCTTCGCAAGCCTTGCCACCTCATATTCCGTGCCAAAATTCCCATGAGGGAAAAACAGTCCGTCCACCTTCTGCTCCCGGAACTTTTCCGCAATCCGGATTCTGTCTCCGTCATCATGAAGCAGTCCGTCCTCGGCGATATCTGTGATATCCACAAAGGAGACTCCCATGCTTTTCAGCTTCTCCCTTGTCAGATTCGCATACTTTACCGCATCCGGAGCGGAGAAAATACTTCTTCTGGTCGGTGCATAACCCAATACAATCTTTGCCATATTCATACCTCCATCGAATCATAAATTGTTAATACGGAATACTTTCATTATTTAATTAAGAGAACTTAATATCAATCTGAAATTAAGTGTTTTATCTGTGTTTTCTTGACTTAATTTACTTAATTTTTTATAATATCACTGTACATGCAGGATTTTCGAAGAAATTCCATTTATGACACCAGCATTCTGCTCTTAAATTCCAGTGTTGCCTTGCTGTCATGCTGGGTGAGCAACCGAAATACACGGAATACTATATAATGCATTATCAATAAAAATAATATAAACAATATATTTCAGATATAGGAATGAGGAAAAAGATATGTCCGTCACCGCCAAAGAACTGGCCAGTCTGCTGAATCTGTCCGAAGCCGCCGTATCCATGGCTCTGAACGGCAAACCCGGAGTCAGCACTGCCACCCGCAAAAAAGTCATGGAAACCGCCGAAAAATATGGCTATGATTTCAGCCGGATTACCGCAAAGGCGCCTGCGCCCCGGCCTCCTCAGGGCACATTATATTTCATTATTTACCGGAAGCACGGTGCGGTAGTGACCGATACCCCTTTTTTCTCTCAGCTCTCTCAGGGGATTGATTCCGGCTGCAAAAAATATCACTACTTTCTAAACGTATTCTATCTGGATGAAGGGGAAAATCCGGAACGTCAGCTCCGGGAACTGATTCATTTTGACTGTAAGGGAATTCTCCTGTTGGGCACGGAAATGCTGGAAAATGATGTGCTACCCTTTCTGAAGCTGAAACTGCCTCTGGTCATCCTGGACACCTGTTTTGAGACTGTGGAGGCGGATTATGTCCTGATTAATAACGCACAGGGCGCCTATCTTGCCACCTGTCACCTGCTTTCCCGGTGCAGAGAACAGCCCGGATACCTGCGCTCTTCCTACCCCATCAATAATTTCACGGAGCGGGCGGACGGATTCTATCGGGCAGTCCGCCGAAACGGCATGTCCACCTCCAACTCGAAAGTACATTTCCTCTCCCCCTCCGCGGAAGGGGCTTACGCGGATATGACAGCGATTCTGAATGCCGGGGAGAAGCCGGCCCGCTGCTATTTCGCCGACAATGACCTGATTGCCTGCGGTGCCATGAAAGCATTGAAGGAAAAAGGGTATCGGATTCCTCAGGATGTGTCCATTGTAGGCTTCGACAATATGCCAATGTCCGCCTATACGGAACCGGCTCTCACCACTGTCAACGTCCCGAAAGAATACATGGGAGAGATGGCCGTCTGCCGTCTCTCCCAGCTTATCGAATCCCAGGGGAATATCCCTGTGAAATTGGAGATTTCCACTACCCTTGTAAAGCGGAAAACCGTATAATTATTTTCCTCAGCCCTCCAGCCTGTGCAGAACAGCCTCGAATACATTGGCCGCCGCCCAGAGATTGTAGCTGAACCAGGAATTATATGCTTCTCCGGTATCATACCGCTCCGTCACCAGCCCGTCGGAGGGACACCATCTCTCAGACAGGACACCATACTGCCCATATCCCGTCCGGTCCGGATACAGCTCCAGCGTCTGCATCATCCAGGCAATAGAATCCCGCGCACGCTCTGTGTAATAAGAATCCCCTGTCACCTCTCCCAGGAACAGCAAATCTTCATCCGCCAGCACACCCATTGGATGAATATGGGGATTGGAGACGGACGTGACGGAACCTCCGCAGGCATTCCAGCCGGCATTTACCGGCGGATGCTCCGGACGGGTAGGATAGCCGTACCGCCACAGGAATTCATATCCCGCGCTGTGCTTCATATCCTCCAGGAATTCTGCCTCCTTCGTGTATTCGTACAGCATCCTGCTTCCGTGCAGAAAGCTTAGATTTCCCTCCTGATCCACAGCCTTCCAGGTGTCCATTGGCGCGCCATAGCAGTCCAGGTTGATAACAAACTTACGATAATAAGCATGTGCCTTCCTGGCCCTATCCACATAGGAGGCATCTCCCGTCAGCTGTGCCAGATACACCATCCCCGGCACAAACCAGCATCCCGCAAAGCCTTCCCAGTCCAGCACCTTCCTTTCCTGCGCCGAATAAGTATAGCCGAAAGCCCCGTCCTCTCTCTGGAGAGAAACCACGGTATCCAGCACATTTTTACAGCTGTTCAGCCATTCTTCCTTCCAGGGAATTCCCCTTTCCTTCAGGAAGGAAATCGTCTTCAAAATGTAATATACCGCGCTTCCCTGGGTGTAAGCACAATGGCAGTCTCTGCAGAGACCATAATAAGTCCACCATCCGTTCAGCCTGTCATCAGAATTCTCGTTCACCGGCGCATATAAATCATTGAAAAATCCTGACTCCTCCCGATAGCCGGCCACAATCCTGTCCAGCATCGCTTCTCCAGACATGGCCTGAGACAGCCGCCCTTCCGCAAAATCTCCCAGCAGATATCTGCTCATCACAAGAGGAAATCCGAGAATGGCACCGCCTGTCCAGCCGATTTCCACCACATTCCTCCAGGG
>JAAWLQ010000185.1 GCA_022797995.1 Lachnospiraceae bacterium | reverse complement strand
TTTGCCGCAATATTATTGCTGACTATTTCCACCTTTCGGGGAACCTGTGCTGACAAACCAAGTTGATTTGCAAAGGTAAATCCTGAATAATATCCTTCTACAAGATTTCTTCTGGATATATATTTACAATAAGCCACTCTGTCAGGCGATGGTCCGCCTGCTCCGTTCAGTCTTGATTTTGGGGGAATATAATAAATACCACTTTCATAGCGCATCAGTTTACCACTATCTGTCAAATTTTTAAACTGCTGTCGCAAATTAACTTCCGATATTCCAGTAACCTGTATATCAGAAATAAAAATAGGTTCTCCTGCCACATAATTCTGCAGTAAAAAATCATATAACATATGATCACTCCATTTAACTTTATATATCTTGTCTGGTTACATTTTGTTATTATATGCGATTTTTACAAAAATAGCAACACATTTTAATTTTATTGATAAAATTATGGTATCGTGATATGCTACCAGATGGCGGCAGTTCAGATAATAGCCCCAAAAAGCAAACAGAGCTGAAAAGAATAAAAGAAACAGATTGCAGAAAGGTATGGTGATTTCAGGATGAATATCGGAAATACTCTGGAGGAGATTCAAAATTTTTTTCAAAATGACCGTTTTGCCACGGAAAACGGCGCTGTCATCGAAGCGGTGGAGGATGGAATGGCGAGGTGCTCTATGAAGCTTACACCACACCACATGAATGCTGCCGGCAACGTCATGGGAGGCGCTATCTTCACCCTGGCGGATTTTACCGCCGCAGTGGCCACCAACTGGCAGGGAACCCTTCATGTATCCCGCACCAGCCAGATTACCTTCCTGGGTACGGCAAAAGGCGGACAGCTGATTGCCACTGCCCGCCGTGTCAAAGAAGGCCACAGGACCTCTTATTATCTGGTGGAAGTTACGGATGAACTGGGTACTCAGATCGCACATGTAACTTCCGACGGATTTACCATGCCGTAATCACCCACATCAGCCCAATCCTCCTGCAATCAAATACCCCGCAGCAAGCTGCGGGGTATTTGACCCTCGCGGCATTCGTCAAGGTCCTTCGGACTTTGACTCATTGCTCGCGGGAATCAAGCAGGAGAACGCTGCGCACTGATGAGCCTCTAGCTCTGCAGTTCTTCATCGGTGTACAGCTCCAGGCCGCTCTCCCGGATGGCGTCGGCTGCGGCCGCGCCATTGGAGGTTTTTACAATAATTGCCCGCAGATGGGCGGATGCCAGAGCGTACATATATTCGATATTAAATCCTTTTGCACAGAGAATATGCGTCAGCTTATGCAGCTGCCCCACACTGTCTTCCAGGCGGACCGCCAGCACATCTGTGAGCATGGCCGAAAATCCGCTTTCTCTCAGAGCGTCTTTCGCCAGCTCCGGATTCGATACCACCATGCGCAGCATTCCGTACTCCGTGGTGTCCGCCATGCTCAGGGACAGAATATTAATATCATTATTTTTCAACACTTCGGTTGCCTGCTCCAGCCTGCCTTCCCGATTCTCCATAAATACTGATAACTGTTTTACGAACATAATTTACCCTCTCTTTCCCCAATGTCAATCCAGTTTCCGATTGTCAATCACATGCACCGCTTTCCCCATACTGCGTTCCAGCGCCTTCGGCTCCACAAGCTTCACCTTCACCGCAAGTCCGATGGCCTGCTGAATCACATGCTCGATCTTCCTGGTCAGGTCTTCCAGCTTCCGGATTTCATCGGAGAAGAAGCGCTCTTCCACTTCCACCCGCACTTCCAGGGTATCCAGATTGTTTACTCTGTCCACAATCATCAGATAATGAGGGGTGGTTCCGCCCATTTCCAGAAGCGCCGCTTCAATCTGGGACGGGAATACATTGACGCCGCGGATAATCAGCATATCGTCGCTTCTGCCGGTAAACCTTGCGATTCTGGCTGTGGTTCTTCCGCACTCGCAGGGCGTATGGTCGATGCTGGTCAGATCCTTTGTCCGATACCGGATCAGCGGGATTCCCTCTTTGGTCAATGTGGAGATCACAAGCTCTCCCGTCACACCGTCTGCAACCGGCTGAAAGGTCTCTCTGTCCACAATCTCCGGAAGGAAATAATCTTCGTGTACATGGAGTCCCTTATGAAGCTGACAGTCCGTAGCCACGCCGGGACCCATGATTTCACTGAGGCCGTAGATATCGTGGGCATGGATTCCCAGCATTTCATCCAGTTTGTCTCTCATCTTCTCCGTCCAGGGCTCCGCTCCGTTTAGAGAAGCTTTCAGCTTAATCTTGTCCCGAACACCCATTTCATAAATGGTCTCCGCAATATGCATCAGATAAGAGGGCGTGCACAGAATTCCCGTAACGCCAAAATCCACCATCATGGTAATCAGCTTTTTCGTGTTTCCTGTGGACATTGGAACCACCGTGGCCCCCATTTTCTCCGCTCCATAATGGCCGCCCAGACCGCCGGTAAACAGTCCATAGCCGTAAGCCACCTGAATGATATCCTCCCGGCCCAGACCCGCCATGGCGATACACCGCGCCACACATTCGCTCCACATGTCGATATCTCTTCTGGTATAGCCCACAACAGTAGCCTTCCCCGTGGTTCCGCTGGAAGCATGGATACGCACAATCTGGGAATTCGGCACGGCAAACATGCCGAAGGGATAGGTATCCCGCAGATCATCCTTTGTGGTAAAGGGAAGCTTTGTCAGATCTTCCAGGCCCCGGATATCTCCCGGCTCCAATCCTACTGCCTGCATTTTCTTCCGATAGTACTCCACATTGTGATACACCCGGTCCACAAGCTTCACCAGCCTTGCTCCCTGCAGGGCGCTCATCTCGTCCCTGCTCATGCATTCTTTTGTCTCATTCCAGATCATTTTGACCGCTCCCATCTGTCCGTTTTCTGCGGACGTTTATTTTGTATGTATGAAATATAAATTCAAGCAGGTAACCTGCCGCCGTTCCAAGGGCCAGCACGCCGAGTATCAGAAGCATAATCTCCAGCATATAATTTGTACGTACATTTTCAACTACTTCACATATGAAATAAATCCCCAGGGAAATCCCAATCCCAATTCCCGTTTTCTTTCTGTTCTTCATCCGCATTCCAGTCATAACAGCGGCGGCCATTCCAATCAAAAAGAACAGATAAAGGTCAGATTCCAATAACTCCTGCAAAATAGGTAAGTACTTCATAGCCGATACCTCTCAGGAAAGTAATCTTCCCTTATGCTTCCTCCATGCAATACCCTGCCTCGAATGCCTTCCGGTTTATCTCCACAGTTTTCGGCGGAACCGTTTTCTCAATGACTCTGATCCAGTCCTCTTTTGAAAAACCCATATATCGGGCCGCCGCCCCCAGAACCACCACATTAAAGGCCTTGGGTGCTCCCATCTCTATGGCTGTCTTCGTGGCTTCTACGGCAATGGTTTTCCGGGATGCCTGCAAAGTTTCCACAATCTTCTCCGGGTACTGTGCCGCACCTGTGACTACTGTGATAGGATCAATTCGCCAGTCATTGACGATGACCACGCCGTCTTCCTTCAGAAAATGCAGATAACGCAACGCTTCCAGACGCTCAAAGGCAATCAGCACATCGGCGCAGCCTTCCTCCACAATGGGCTCCGCCACCTGCTCTCCGTACCGTACAAAAGTAACCACGCTGCCGCCCCGCTGGGCCATGCCGTGTACCTCTGACAGTTTCACATCATATCCTGCGCCGATGGCCAGATTCCCCAGAATCCGACTGGTCAGAAGGGTTCCCTGTCCGCCAACGCCTACTATCATAATATTTTTAACATCCATGTGTAATCCTCCTAATTAAGTCGCTGCGCGAGCAGCACAAATTGCCGCAGACAGCAATTGAGTAAAGTCCCTTCGGCACACATCTCAGGAGAGTAACTTTCATTCGAAAATGCACTCATGAAAGTTACTCTCGTGCGCCTTTGTGACTTTACACACCTCACTTCTCCCGGGTTTCTATGGCATCGAACTTACACAGCTTTGCACACAGCCCGCAGCCATTGCACATTGTCTCGTCAATGGACACTGTTCCGTCCGCGTTTTTCGTCAGTGCGGGACAGCCTGGTCGAAGGCAGGCGCCGCATTTCTTACACTTTTCCGGAATGGGTACACATTTATTCGGGAAAGTAACTCCTTTCAGCAGCACGCAGGGCGCTTTCGTGATAATCACGGACACGGCATCCCGTTTGGTCTCTCTCCGGAAAGCCTCCGCAAGTCCATCCAGGTCAAAAGCGCTGATTTCATACACATGTTCAATTCCCAGAGAACGGCAAAGAGCCGCTATATTGATGGCGGGAACCACTTCCCCTTTCAGGGTTTTCCCTGTGGCGGCGTGGTCCTGGTGTCCCGTCATACCTGTGGTGGAGTTGTCCAGAATTACCACGGTACCTGAGGACTGATTATAGACCATGTTCATCAGAGAGTTGATTCCTGTATGCATAAAAGTAGAATCTCCGATGACTGCCACCCAGTTCTGAATATATTCTTTCCCCCTTGCTTTCTCCATCCCATGAAGGGTGCTGATGCTGGATCCCATACAGATGGTGGAGTCAATTACACTCAGAGGCGCAAGGGCTCCCAGGGTATAACAGCCGATATCTCCCGCCGCATGAATTTTCAGACGGCTCAGCACGGAGAACACACTGCGGTGAGGGCAGCCTGGACAGAGAATCGGCGGTCTGGCCGGCACTGACGCAGGCGCCTGAGACTGGCACTTCTGTCCCAGCACACGCTCTCTGATCATATTTGCACTGTATTCTCCCTGGACTGTGAACAGCTCCTTGCCCACAACTTTCAGAATCCCCCAGGATTTTACCTGTTCCTCGATCACCGGCTCCAGCTCTTCAAATATGTACAGGCGGTCCACTTTGGCGGCAAATTCTTCAATCAGCTTCCGGGGCAGGGGATGAACCAGCCCCAGCTTCAATACGCTGGCCTCCGGCATTGCCTCCCGCACATACTGGTAAGGAATTCCGCTTGTAATAAATCCGACGGACAAATCCCGATATTCAGCTCTGTTCAGGGACATCCTGCAGGCGTCCTCTCCCATCTTCTTAAGCCGCTCCTCCACCGTCACATGACGCTTGATGGCATTCACCGGCATCATCACATATTTGGCAATATTCCGTTCATAGGGAACGCACTCCCGCTCCTTCCTCTCCTCCAGCTCCACCACTCCCTGAGAGTGGGACAATCTGGTGGTGGAACGTACCATCACAGGAGTGTCATACTCCTCACTTAAATCAAAGGCAAGCTTTGTGAATGCTTTCGCCTCGGCGCTGTCCGAGGGCTCCAGAACGGGAATCATAGCCGCCCTGGCCACCATCCGGCTGTCCTGCTCGTTCTGAGAGCTGTACATGCCGGGGTCATCCGCAGCTATCACTACAAGGCCGCCGCCCACTCCTGTATACGCCGCCGTAAACAGCGGATCCGAAGCCACGTTTACCCCCACGTGCTTCATGGAGCACATGGCTCTGGCCCCGGAAATAGACGCCCCGATTGCCACTTCCGCGGCCACCTTCTCGTTGGGCGACCATTCCGCATAAACTTCTTCATATTTTGCAATGTTCTCGCTGATCTCTGTGCTGGGCGTGCCCGGGTAAGCCGCCGACACCTTCACGCCTGCCTCATAGGCTCCTCTTGCTATGGCTTCATTGCCCAGCAGTATTTTCTTCTCTGACACTTTTTTCTCCTTTTCATAGGGCACAGGCCTTCTCTTTCCGTTCCTCCCTGTTTCGCCCGCATGTTCTCCAGGTTCTTCTAATACAGTTTCTCCGGATAGGCACCTGCTGCAATCAGTGCTCTCAGAGAATCCACCACTGCCTGCTTATCCTCTCTGTAGGTCACGCCGAACCACTTGTCCGGAGTCTCCAGCACCTTCACGGTCGCTCTGCCTTCCCGCACGCTTTTGTTGATAATCTCCGGAAGCAGATATTCGGATTTGATATCCCCTTCCTTAATGCCTGACAGGAATTCCGGGAATCCCTTCTCCATCTCCTTCAGAAACGCGGCGGGAAGTCCCCACATATTCATGGACGCATGGCACCCTGCTTCCACCTGCACAGGATTACCGGCCACATCAGCGGCAGTCAGTTTTCCGTCCTTATACTGAATATCATAGGTCTCTGTCACTGTCTGCAGAAGTCCGTTCTCATCCACCTTACATACGCCTCTGGTCACACCGCCGTTCTCGCTCAGTGTGTTCTCCAGCATAAAGCCGCCCATGCACAGGTCATAAATCTCCCCGTCATCCTTCATTTCGTTGACCATATATTCATGAATTTTCTTAAAGCCTTCTTTTCCATAATAATCATCTGCATTGATTACCATGAAGGGTCCGTTCACCAGCCCCTTGACGCTCAGCACCGCCTGACCGGTTCCCCAGGGTTTCTTCCTGTCCGCAGGCTTTTCAAATCCTTCCGGAAGATTATCAAGCTCCTGGAATGCGTATTCCACCTTCGTCACCTTCTCAATCCGGTTCCCTATAATCTCCCTGAAATCCTTCTCCAGGTCTTTGCGGATAATGAATACCACTTTATCAAAGCCTGCCTGCAGTGCGTCATAAATGGAATAATCCATAATGATCTCGCCGCCCGGTCCCACCGGCTCCAGCTGCTTGATTCCTCCGCCAAAACGACTGCCGATTCCGGCTGCCATAATCACCAATGTCGTCTCTTTCATAACTGCTTCTCCTTGAAAATGAATTTTCGCATATACCTGCATTTGCACAAGTATAACATAATCTGCCTGAAAGCACAAACGGTTTCGAAAAAAGCTACTCTCCAAGCTTACGATCACAATTTGTGATTCCAGGTTCATCTCATCTCTTTGCACTCAACAACAAGTTTCCAAAATCTTCCCACATAAAATCACTTTCCGCAGCAGACAGTAAAGTCCAGCCCCAAGACAACTTCCTGCGAAATTCAGAATCAGGTCGTCCACATCCACATTTCTTCCGATAAAAAGCTGACTCGTCTCAATCAGTAATGGCAGCGCAATGGAGTACAAAATAACTGCCCCAAAAGTCCTGTTTTTCCTCCAAAGAAGCACCAGTCCAAATCCCCAGGGCATAAACATGACAATATTTCCCACGATATTCACCATGAATCCATCAAAAGTAAAATGGGTAAAAAAATTCCGTACAGTATGAAAGGGAATCAAATTGATTCCCTCTCCCGTCCGTATTCTTCTGACTGCCTCCCGGGCCATCCACACAGGATTGCCATAGGTTCCCTCCAGCGCCAGAGCCAGCAGGGCGGCTGTGTACAGGATAAATCCCCCCAGCGCCCATTCTCTTCTGCTCTTTTTCCGCCAGGGTCTTCGGAGCAGCAGATAAAATGGCAATATTCCCAGAGTAATTCCAATAAATTTTCCAATATATCGGATCATTTCATTCTCACCGGCCTTTGAACTCTTGATGAATAAAGAATATTCTATAAAATGCGATCTGTCAAGCAGACCGCCCGCAACGTCATCCCCTCTCCCTCCGGTACGAACAGGATTCGGTCCTTCTCCTGAAGAATCCGTCCCCCTTCTGCCTCCAGGGCATATTCCGCCCCTTTATAAGAATACTTAAGCCTTCCGTCCTCCAGACGAATCCCGGCCCTGTTCCCGCCGATTTTTAAAAATGCCCCCGTATTCCTCAAGGAAATCCCACTCTCCCGAAAGGTCACGGACTTCTCCCCCCAGCTTACCGTAAGGACGCCGTTCTCCTCCTTCCGCGCGGAAAAAGGCTCTGCCGCTTCCTCCAATACC
>JAAWLQ010000184.1 GCA_022797995.1 Lachnospiraceae bacterium | reverse complement strand
CCCACACCGCTCCATACTTTGGCCTCCGCATTATTCTGCCCTGTAATCCTTACCATGCCGCTTTGAGGTTCAATGAGTGTAGGACCGCCGCCAGCCCATTCTTCCCTGTCGCTTGCGAAGTACCACCCTTTTGCCAGGGATGCGTAATCCGGATCCACTTCTGCCCATTTACCGGTATCATCGCCGGTTAATTCCGGAGGGTCAGGCTCTTCTCCGCCCCCGGGAATCCCCTGGGGAATCCAGTTTTCCAGGATGCCCCAGATTGCTTCGGCGATCTTTTCCATGCCCCTGTCGCCGGGATGACGAAGTACACCTTCGAACACCTCTGTTTTTGCCGTATCGCCTGTTACCTTCCTGTAATATTCCAGGATCTGCTCTGCATAGTCATATGCCAGATATTCCCTGTCTGTCCATGCCGTCATATCCGCAAAAGTATAGTTGTATTTTTCTGCGGCATCGGCGATAACCTCCACAATGGCCTCATTCGTCAGTGCCGTAGCGCCTGCAATCACCTGCGCATCTCCATCCGGATTGAATTTGTCGATTATCTTCTTGTACTTATCCGCCGAGAATATCCTGTCATTATTGAAGCTCGGATCATTTTCATTCTCGCCGTTCTTTACGTTTGCGCCAAAAGTAGCAATGATGATGTCCGCATTCCAGTTTGCGTATTTATCCCTCTGATCGCCGATTTTGCTCCAATCATAGAAATATTTCTCATACTCTGAAATGTTAATCGCCTTTACTTCCACCGCACCGTTCTTCTCCAGGATCTTTTTCTCCAGCAGGTGTACATAATCCTTATCCGGGCTTGTGGCTGCCATTCCCCAGTCGCCGGCCCAGCCGTAGTTGTAGTTCGGAGCATGCTGAGTGATGGAATTGCCGATAATCAGCACTTTCCTGGCCGGGGAACTCTCTGTGCCGCCCGCCCTCCTCAGGAACTGTACGCTGTCAAGCAGTACGGAAACTCCTGCCTTGCACAGCTCTTCTCTGTGATCACTGAATACTTCCAGTCCGATACGGGCAAGCTTCTTCCCTTCCGGCCAGATATTCCCGCTGACATCAAATATGAGTGTGGCATAATCTTCGGCGCCGATCTCATAGGGAGCGGAATAGATTTCCGCCGTGGTTTTATCAGTGAATGCAAGAATCAGCTTCATTCTTTCGGAGGTGACTTCTGCTGCTCCTGTCCTGGCTTTTTCCCCCTCTTCCAGCGCACCGGAAAGTTCATCCGGAACAACGGCCTTCAGCCTGATTCGGATATGTGTCACATCCCTCTTCGTATAGTTATAAGGGTTCACAGCCTCTCCAGCCGCATTGGCAGCCATAGACCAAAGCCTGGGATTATAGTCCCCTTCCTTTGTGGGAGGCATAACCTCCAGGGAACCTTCCACAATCCGGCTCTGGGTAGTACCTCCCGTTGCCCAGTCGTCATAGCCATTGGTAAAATATGAGCTGTCAAATGCGCTGAACCAGTTATTGTCCAGAATTTCAACGGAAGTTATCCACACCGATTTCCCGTTGTCAGCTTCTGTTATTGTCTCGCCGATGGGATAGATATTGAGCCTCCCAATCCTTTGATCTGTTTTCCAGTCGGCGCCGTCAGCTGCCAGATCAATCATTGCATATAAGTCGCCGTTTGCATCTGTCTGGTAGGGAATGTTCCTGTAGCTGACAGTACCGCCTGCCTTACCGTCTTCCCCCAGATACTGAAGATCCATCGCCATTTGGCTGATTTGGGCCTCTGTCCGGACACGGACCAGCACATGGGTTGCATCCGCCGTGCTGATATTCACAGGCTCTTTGATCACCCCTTTCTCATCGTAGCTGGACCATACATTCATCCTCTGATTGTTGGCCGTAATCTTCAGCGCCTTGCTTTCCTGGTCGTATTCCGCAATGGTAGCGCCGCCTCCGGCCCAGAAACCCATACTCTCCGCGAACTCCCAGCCATAAATCGTATACGGACTTTCCTCGATCAGTATCCTTTCTTCCCCGGGCTCCGGCTCGGTATCTTCCTCCAGATCGAGAATGAGGAAGCTGTCCATACTGAAGGTCTGGGTACCTCCTGCCGCTTCGTCGTACCATAAGATACGGATTCTGTCAATTTCCAGGGCATCCTTAAGCGCTCCCTTCTTATCGCCGCTTAAGTCAATCATGACTTCATAGAAACCGTCGTCCGCCAGTATTTCGTCCGTCAGCTGAATTTCATATGGCTGGCTGTAATTGGTGCCGTCTCCATATATCTCTCCCTTAAGGACCGGATTTTCACCTGCGCCTTCGATCTTAACGCGCATAAGGATGTGATCCGCCTTCCCGGCGCGGACATTAAATTGAGCTGCTTCGGGGGACCAGACTCTTGTGTCCGCTCCTCTGGCTGATATCCACATAGCTCCCTTTTCATCAACCGCGGGCTCCGTCGTCGTATCCGAACCGCCGTAAGTCCAGGCCTCCGTGCCTGTGGTAAAGTAGTAGGCCTTCAAAATGGCGGGATCTTCAAATCTGGTGATATTCACTCTGGCCGGCTTCTCTCCTTCCGCCGGCACAACCTCCACCTCAAATGCGGAATGTTCCGTTCCCTGGATATCTGTCACCTTACCTGCATTTTCAAAGTAATCCACAATCGGAACATACTTCCTTCCATTGAGGGTAACCGCGCCGACACTGTTCACAGGGACATTGTCCGCAAGCATCCTCACCTCTCCCTCATACGGGAATTCCAACATACCCATGCCTGTATAGATATGCAGTCTGTCCCTTTCAAGCGGCTCTGAAACATATGCGCCGGCCAGACTGCTCAATTCCTCAGCCGGGAACATGAGCCTGCCGTCCACTGTCTCAACAGGGTTCGCCGTATAGAACCGGGAACCGTTCATATAGACTTCGGCATCTCCGCCCACCTTTCTGCGAAGAATCGTTATGGAATCAATCCAGAATTCGCCATCCCTCTCTATGGGGTCAAACCGAATCTGTCTAATGGTACCGGTCCAGCTGTGGTTTTGGCTCATATCAAAAACAAGCTCCGCATAACCGTCCTCGCCTTCCATATAGGATGCTACAGCCATCTTACTGCTGGAATAGGACGGCTCCTTATCCGTAATAAAGTAAACTGCCGGCTGCCCAATGGGCTCCTTGCCGCTCCCGGCCTTCATACGTATCCGAATCTCCACAGCTTCTCTTGCATCAAGATTCAGGTTGTCAGGAGACATCAGGGACGGGTCCGCTGTTTCCTGCCCTCTGTCAGTCATTTTCAGTTCATCGGGTGAAACCGTCTTTCCATAGTACTTACCGCCTTCTACTTTCTGCTCGGCCAGCCTCTTGATCCATCTCCCGTCATCCTTTCCAACTGTCCAGCCTTCCACATCGCCATTCTGATTGAACTGCCAGTCGTAGCCTTCTATCGCTTCCAGGCTGCTCCTGTCAGATCCCTTGTCCACCAATACAACATGTCTGTCCTGGACATACATATGATTGATTCGTGCCCGCTGCTTTGCGTCAGGAACGATATCGGTTTTCCCATCTACGGTATGTGCCCCGCCTACGCCGTCACCGTCGCCGAACACCCCTCTGACAGCGTCAATATATCCAAAGCCCGCCAGACTTGACGGCATAATAAAGTGGCCTTCGCTGAATTCATTCCAGTTGTCCAGGAGGAGCATTTTGGATCCGATGCTGTCTGGATCCAGTTCCTCCTTCATGAAATCCCGTATCCACTCCAGCACGGTCTGGAACTGTTCCACCGTACAGAATGCGCCGTCATTCCTATCCCATGCCTTATCCCAGAAGCCCACGGATGCAGTGGGAACAACCCCTTTTTCAGCAAGCCCGACTCCTTCCACCGCATTCTGGACAGCCTCCATTCCCATGGTCTGTTTGGTTACCGTGTAGCTGTCACTGCCCCAGGTGTATGCATACTGGCCGTCAAATCCAGCCTGGGCAATTTCTGCTGCATTCGCCGTGAGCCCGTCATTGCACATAATGATATATGCGCCGTCAAACCCGGCCTCCACGCATGCCTGTCTCAGATACGCAACCGCTTCCTTAACCCCCTCCGAGCCTCCGAAGTAACCTTTCAGCCTGGAAATATTGTACATGCCCACAAGAGGCTTATTCTCTACTTTTAAGTATCTGTCATCCTTAAAATACTGCTCGACCCAATAAGGAACGATGTTTTTCTTGAAATCCTCCAGATCGTGCCCGCCGCTGCCGCATTCCCAGGTAATGGCGAAATCCATCCTGTCGCTGTATTCCGCATTCATGTACCCATCGTGAAGCGCCCTGGAGTTGCGTGCCATCTTAACAGGTTCGCCCTGCCCCTCCCAGGGACGGTACCAGCAGAACAGTTCAAAATCAATGCCATGCTCTATCTTGTATTTCAGCTCCCAGTCGGCTGCCTCAGGACGCATTTCATCATAATAGCCAAGGACAGGGGTTCTGTCCTCCCAGTCAGTCAGCCAGTCATAGCCGAAATGCTCTCCTTCTACCCACAGATTACAGCTCTGTAATCCTACCAGAGGAGCGTCCTCCCCCTTTGCCACTGCTACCGGCTCCGGGACATAGTCCTCAGGAAGCGGGATCCAGTCCTTAACCACAATGTCATCCAACATGGCTTCCCCGCCGTCTGCGACAAAGGATATGCTGGTGAATTTATCAAAGGGCAGCAGGATAGTATCCGCTTTCAGCTTATGGTTCAGATAGAGCTCGGTTCCTCTGTCTGTCTGCTTCAGCATGACATGGTACCACATATTTTCCAGACAGTCATACAGTCCTTTGAATGTTTCGCCATCATAATAGCCAAACTTGCCGGCCCTGGTTGCTACTCTGAATACATTTCCGGCCTCATCCTCCAAAATCATTGCAAACTCGCCGGAATTGTGCTCCATCAGGTACTGGTATTCAACCCACGCACCGTTCTGTACATATGTGGCTGTCCTGGTAATCTCAGCGCCGTCTTTTAAAAGCGCGCTATACCTGTCAGGCCCCTGCGTTCCTGTCTTGTAAGTGGCTGCGGCATCGCCGGTTACTTTCCACTCGTCATTAATCTTCAGATCCGTCCCATCCAGGAACTTCTCATTTACATAATAGCCTGTATAGATACGCACAGTACCAATCACAACAGCACCCTTGTCTGCTCTGCCGGTCTCAATGATGAAACGGTCAATGGCATCGGTACTGTTTATAAAGGAAAATATCTTCGCCGCATTCCCATCCGTTACGCCCGCGCCGTTCACGCTGGCAGTAAAGGTACCGTTTGCAGGGCTGATATGTAATTTAAAGAAGGCAAGCTCCTCCACCGGCAGTGCGCAGAGGTCTGTGTCACCCAGGAACAGTCTGTCGCCCTTCACGGCAAAACGTATAGCGGTTGTATTTCCATCGCGCAAATCCAGTATTGTATCCTCCATGCCAGCGGATGCCCTCATGGAAAATTCCATGGTGAAATCATCCCCAATCGCATTGAACTCCCTCAGAGCCTGTCCGCAGGCATACTCGCTGGAATCTGTAAAGCACGCGCCGTCAGTTGCTTTCGCAGCCGCTCCTGTCGGCAGAGAGATATCCCAGCTGCTGTACATAACTTCCGTCCAGTCGTTAATTGCCGAGAAGTTAAAGTCGTCCCATACGACATAATAGCCGTTTTCACTTGTTGTCTCAACCGGTTCCGGGCTGGGACTCGGACTTTCGCTGGGCTCGGGACTTGGGCTCGGGCTTCCGCTGGGTTCCGGACTTCCGCTGGGATTCGGACTCGGGCTTTCACTCGGCTTCGGACTTGAACTCGGGCTTCCGCCCGGCTCGGGACTCGGACTCGGGCTTTCACCGGGGTTCGGACTCGAACTCGGACTTCCGCCCGGCTCAGGACTTGGACTCGGACTTTCACCCGGCTTTGGACTTGGACTCGGGCTTTCACCCGGCTCGGGACTTGGACTCGGGCTTTCACCCGGCTCGGGACTTGAACTCGGGCTTTCACCCGGCTTCGGACTCGAACTCGGACTTCCACCGGGGTTCGGACTCGAACTCGGCTTCCCTCCCAGGTTCGGACTCGGGCTGGAGCTTTCGGCAGGCTCCGACTTCGTATCCTGCATATCGGAACTCTCCTCATCGCCGTCTTCGGAATAGGAATAGGTTACCCTGCCTTCCACCTTCACCTCTTTGCCGTCAACCTCTACTGTCTCATAAGCACTGATAGTATTGCTCCTCTCTGCGGCATAGGATTCCAATGCATCAGTCGGAAGCAGAGCCGCCGACATCGCCGCACACAAAACCACGGAAATCATATTCCCGCGATTCCTCCTGTTCCCGCGGAAAAACCATAGAAACGCAATCCCCGCGATAGAAAGGACACATAGCATGACCCAGACCAGGATATTGCTGTTATCGCCTGTTGCAGCTCCCGCGCTCCTTGACGAAGCATAAGGCACTGTCAGGGAAACTATCCCCCCGGAAGAAAGCGTTTCGATCGTCCTGGTCAAATCGCTGTCCAATGCCATGTACCCCTCAGGAACGATACATTCCACCGTCACATCCCTTATCGCAAAATCATTATAATTTTTCACAGTAACAGATGCTTCGATTTTCTGATCACTGCTGTACTTCTGCCGATCTGCAGTGACTGTGATTTCCACACCATCCTGGCTCTCCGTCGCTGCAAAGCCAGTGAGCATTGCACTCAGCCACCACATGAGTGCAAGTAAAATGATGGATTTTTTCTTGACCTTTTGCATATCGTACCTCTCATTCCTGTTTTATATAATACTTATATATTACTTTTTCAGGACACAGCAGTAAATCCCCGCTTCATGACATTGCCTCTCGTTTCGTGATGCTTTTTCTTTCCTTATCTCCGGCAGCCCGCATTTTGTGTTATTTTTCTCGTTTTATGCCATCTTTCTCCAATCCGCTTTTTTCATTTGCAAAAGCACGGTATTTTCGTTATTATAAAAATAAATTTATCTGATTTTTATACCAAAGAGGAATCCCCTATGTACCAGCTGATGATCGTTGATGATGAGACAATGTCCCGGGAAATGCTTCAGAAATATATCGAAACCCGACTGCCTGCCTATCAGATCACCCATGCCTGCAGTAATGGCCTGGAAGCTCTGGAGGCTTTCCGGCAGTCACCGGCAGATATCCTCCTGATAGATATCCGTATGCCCGTGATGGACGGGTTGGAATTGATTGAGCAGCTTAACCGGCTCACTTCCAACTATGTTCCGGTCATTATCAGCAGCTATGGAGAGTTTGAATACGCCAAGGCTGCCATGCGGCTGGGGGTGACGCACTATCTGCTGAAGCCTCTGGATTTTAAGGAGCTGACTCTGGCTCTGCAGGCAGCCTCCCAGACATTGTCCTTCAAACGGATTGCCTATTGCCCTCCCGTACAGAACGATGATCAGGAACTGTACCTGACAGGCATTCTAGCAGGAAAGTATACGGACGCAGGCAGCGCCGCCGCTCGTTTTTCCTGCCTGGATTTTCCCTTTGCCTATGACAAATCAGGGAATGGCTTCTATATACGGATTGAATTTTTCGACACGGAAATGTGGATATACGGACATGATGCACTGCTCACTGCCATCAGCAACCTGATTCGCTTACAATATCCCTCTCTGTTCCTGCTGCCGCTCCCCGACAGTAAGGAGCAATGTGACTATTTTATCTTCGATGACACAGGTGGTTCCATGGATTTTGAAGCACTGGACGGTCAGATTAGTCAGATTCTGAAAATCTCTCTGAATCTCCGGCTTCTGCTACGCTTTTCTTCCATGGAGC
>JAAWLQ010000183.1 GCA_022797995.1 Lachnospiraceae bacterium | reverse complement strand
CAGAGCAAACAGTGTATCGTCTCCGCCGATTCCCACATTCACACCGGGATGAATCTTCGTTCCGCGCTGTCTGTAAAGAATATTTCCTGCCTTTACGAACTGACCGTCCGCTCTCTTCGCGCCTAATCTCTTGGACTCGGAATCTCTGCCGTTTTTGGTGGAACCAACTCCCTTTTTATGAGCGAAAAATTGAAGGTTCATACGAAACATGGCTTACACCTCCTCAAATTTTACTTGTAAATACTTCCTGCCGTATTCCCTGCTTAAATTTTCCAGTGAAAATATCATGGAATCCATCAGGAAACTTGACTTTTCCTGCAAAACACTCTCAAAATCACATTTCAGAAAACCTGTCTCTTCATTTTCCGTGACCTGAATTCGTTCTCCTGCCAGCTCCTCCAGAGAATTGACAGTGCCAATGGTAAGAGCTGATACCGCAGCACACAGTATATCAGGGCCACCGGATTTTGCGTATTCTGCATGTCCCATACAGTAAAAACCTCTGTAGGAACCCTTTCTGTCTCTTCGAATCACCACCGTAGTCATGAAATCTTATGCGTTGATCTTATCAATCTTGACTTTGGTGTAGGCTTGTCTGTGACCATTTTTCTTGTGGTAGCCGGTTTTTCTCTTGTATTTGTATACAATAACCTTCTTACCCTTGCCCTGTTCCACGACAGTCGCGGAAACGGTTGCGTTGGCAACGTCATCGCCAACCTTCAGGCTCTCGTCACTTACTGCGATAACACGGTCAAAAGTAACAGCATTTCCGGCTTCCGCATCTAATTTTTCAACTTTAATGACATCGCCTTCCGAAACTTTGTACTGTTTTCCGCCTGTTGCAATAATTGCGTACATAATCAGGCACCTCCTTTATGAACAACTGTTCATTTACTCGCTGACTTTGGTGATATCTCCCGATATACTTATACCTGGTCATGCGGCATACAGTATGTATGATATACACACGTTTTATGTATGTCATACACACACTTATGCATGATAGCATGAAATACCTGAATCTGTCAATACTAATTCGCCGCTCTCTTATAATTTTTCTTCTCGAAATCTTCCACATACTGTACAATCAGCTTAACGGTACCCTCCTCGCCCAGTACGCTGCTGTTGATGCACAGATCATAGCTGTCCGCACGGCCCCATTTCTTGGAGGAATAGTAATTGTAATAGCTCTGGCGCTGCTTATCCTTCTTGATCATCATATCCTTTGCCTTGGCTTCCGACAGACCATACAGCTCCATAATACGCTTTACCTTGCACTCTTCATTTCCGAAAATGAACAGATCAATTACATTTTGCCTGTCCGCAAGGGCATAATCGGCACAGCGTCCCACGATAACGCAGGGGCCTTCGTCCGCGATTTTCTTAATTGTGTCAAACTGCGCCAGAAATACCTTATGGCTGATAGGCATATCCACAAAGGAGGAGTTGTTATAACCAAAAGAATAGGTGTCCATTACCAGATTATACAGAAAAGAATTGGTGGGCCGCTCGTCATGGTTCTGTATCATTTCCTCGCAGAAACCACTTTCCTTTGCAGCCCTGGTCAGAAGATCCTTATCATAATACTTAATATCAAAATATTCGGCTACTTTCTGTCCTATTTCACGTCCTGCTGAGCCATATTGTCTTCCGATTGTAATTACCGTATTCATACCATTACCTCACTTCTTTTCAGAGTATAAAAGCCTTTGGATAGTTTTACTGCTTTTACCTGGTTTTATTATACAACACTTGGCAGATTTAGACAATAGGAAATCAATTGACTATATTCGGTACAATGTCTGGCAAAAAACAATCCTTTACAATACTTCCAGTAAATGCTTAAAATATTCCGGAAGCGGCGCATCCACTTCCACATACTTTCCAGTTGCAGGATGTAGGAATCCAAGCGTTTTCGCATGCAGCGTCTGACCCTGCAGTCGAAAAGAAGTCTTAGGTCCGGTGTACACTTCATCTCCCAGCAGCGGATGGCCGATACTGGTCATATGGACACGAATCTGATGAGTCCGACCGGTCTCAAGTTCACATTGAACATATGAAAAATGGTCAAATTGTTTCAGAACCTGATAATGCGTCACTGCCCTTTTGCCGTTTTTTTCGTTGACCGCCATCTTCTTTCTGTCTGTGGGATGCCTTCCTATGGGCCGGTCAATGATGCCTTTTTCTTCTTTCAGCAGGCCGTGACAGATGGCATGATACTTTCTGGTAATCGTATGTTCTTTCAGCTGTGCCGCGATGCAGTAATGGGCCATATCATTTTTACAGGCGATGACAGAGCCTGTGGTATCCCTGTCAATCCGGTGTACGATACCGGGACGCATTACCCCGTTTATGCCGGACAGGTCACTGCCGCAGTGATACATCAGCGCATTCACCAGCGTCCCGCTGTAATGTCCCGCCGCCGGATGTACCACCATTCCCTTTGGCTTGTTTACTACTATGACATCCCTGTCTTCATACAAAATGTCCAATGGAATATTTTCCGGTGCGATATCAGGTTTTACCGCGTCCGGGAGAAGAAATTCTATTCTGTCCTCTGTCCTGACCCGATAGCTTCCCTTCACAGTTTCCCCGTTTACTCTGACAGCTTCCTCCCGAATCATTTTCTGGATAAAAGAGCGCGACAAAGAATCGATAAGCATTGCAAGACACTTATCGATTCTCTCATCCTCCATCTCTTCTCTTATTTCAAAACGGAACTCATTCATTTGTCTGTACTCTGTACCTTTATACAGGACCTGTTCTCACATGCCGGTCCTCTGCATATCACTCTGCCGTCTTCCTGCTCTTTCTGCTCAGGAATTCCAGATCTTCATCCTTGTATACAAACATAAACAAAATAAACAGCAAAATTGCCGATACCACAATGTAACAGTCTGCCACATTGAACACAGGATACTGTATCAGCACAAAAGCGATAAAATCAACCACAAAGTCAAAACGAACCCGGTCAATCATATTCCCCAGAGCGCCGGCAATAACACTGGCCAGCAGGATATGAACCACAAAGAATTTCTTCTCATTGGGCAGTCTAAAGAGAAAGAATACAATCACCGTCAGCAGGATAACGCCCAGAATTAAAATCAGAAACTTCTGTTCCCGAAACAGGCTGAATGCCATACCTGTATTCTCCACATATTGTAATTCCAGCACGCCCTGAATCAACACAATGCCTGAAGTCCCCTTCAGACGCGTAAGCGCCAGATATTTTGTGAACTGATCCAGAATCAGCAGTCCCGCCATGACTGCCAGATCCAGTAACAGCATTTTCAACTTTTCTCCGGGAATTCCCGTTTTCACAGAATTTACCTCTGTCACTTTACTCACACGCATCCTCTTCACTGTAATAAATTTCATTGACGGCGGCCAGAATCTCTTCGTCCGTCACAGTATTGTCAAGAACCGCTCTGCCAATTTTTTTCAGCAGCACAAATTTTATTCTGCCGGATTCCATTTTCTTGTCTGATTTCGTCAGCCGCAGTATCTCCCGGGGATCAATATTATCAATGGTAATGGGCAGATAAAAGGGTACGAACATATCCCGGATTTCATAATATTCCTCCATGGAAAGCAGTTCCCGCTTCCAGGAAATATAGGCGGCGGCCACCGCTCCCAAAGCCACGCACTCCCCGTGATACAGCTCAAAATTCCTGGCTTTTTCGATGGCATGCCCCACGGTATGTCCGAAATTCAGCAGAGCCCTCTCCCCCTGCTCCAGAGGATCCTTTTCCACCACCTGCTTTTTAATCGTACAGCTGCGAAGCATCATTTCCTGAAGCACATCCGGATCACGCTCGCAGATTTCATACATTTTCTCAATCAGCCATTCATAAAACAGCGAGTCTCTGATCAGGCCATGCTTCATAACCTCCGCAAATCCCGAGAAAAACTGTCTGTCATCCAGTGTCTGGAGTACGGCCACATTCATATATACCAGCCGGGGCATTTTAAAAGCCCCCACCATATTCTTATAACCGTCAAAATCAACGCCGGTCTTTCCGCCGATGCTGCTGTCCGCCTGCGCCAGAAGCGTGGTGGGAATCTGGACAAAGTCGATCCCCCGCAGATAAGTGGCCGCGGCATACCCTGTGATGTCGCCGGTCACACCTCCCCCAAGAGCCAGAAGCAGATCTCTGCGGTCAAATCCCTCTTCAATCAGAAAACGATAGATTCCTTTCACAGTATCCAGAGTCTTATTCTCTTCCCCCTCCGGGAAAACGTATTTAACAGCCCTGGAGCCTCCTCCCGTACCGGACTCAGCGCTGTGAGAACGGAGAATACCAAGCAATTCTTCCCCATAAAGTCCGTCTACTCTGGAATCTGTGACAATACATATCTTTCTGTCCGCATATCCCAGCGCTTCCAGTTCCTGCCACAGCTCATCGAATGAGCGGGTAAACAGGATATCATAACATGGCTTTTTCTGGTATAAAACCGGTAATCTCTCTGACATCAGTCCGCACCTTTCCGTAGTTTCTTCCTTCCGCGTCACTTGTTCAGGGGCATCTCAAAAGAATCACTGAAGATATCCTGAAAATCGCCTGAAATGTCTACGCTGGAAGGCGTGATAATGAAAATGTAATGGGAAATCTTCTGAAGATTTCCTGATATTGCATAGCAGGAGCCGCTGGTAAAGTCAATAATCCGCTGGGCGATATCCACATCCAGCCCCTCCAGATTCAGCACCACCGTACGGTTTGCAAGAAGCGTCTCCGTTATTTCCCTGGCGTCCTCCACCGAAGTGGGCTTAATCACACAGACCTCCATACCGCCGCTTACCATTTTCCTGGTGCCAGACTGCTTGATGGGTGTAATCTTGGAGGGCCTTCTGTTCTGCGTCATACGCTCGTCATCATAGTCGTCATCTTTCGGCTTCGATGCGGAAGCTCTTCTCGATGGAGGCGTCGGCTCCTCCTCTTCCTCATCCAGATAATCGTCGTCATAGTATTCGTCATCATCTTCAGGGTTTATCTTCATGTAATTCAGAAACTTGTCCATTACGCTCATAATTTAATCCCACACCTTTCACCGAAAATGCCGGTGCCAACTCTTACACAGGTGGCCCCCTCTTCTATTGCCACGGAATAATCCCCTGTCATACCCATTGACAAAAAAACCATATTAACATTATCGATGTTTTTATGCTCTATGTCAACAGACAATTGCTTCAATTTATGAAAATACGGCCGATTTTGCTCCGGTTCTTCCGTAAAGGGCGCTATTGTCATCAGTCCCCTGATACGAACAGCCGGAAGCGCCGCTATTTTTTCCACAAGCAGAGGTGCCTCCTCCACCGTAACACCATATTTACTGTCTTCTCCGGCCACGTTTACTTCAATCAATATATCTGTCGACGTTTTTTTCTTCACTGCTTCCCGGCTGATTTCTTCCGCCAGGCGCAGTGAATCCACGCTGTGTATCAATGCCACCTTACCCACAATGTATTTCACTTTGTTCCTCTGCAGATGCCCGATCATATGCCAGCGTATGTCGGAAGGAAGTTCCGGCATCTTATCCAGAAGCTCCTGTACCTTATTCTCCCCGAAATCCCGCACCCCGGCATCGTAAGCTTCCCGCAGGCTGGAAACCGGTTTGGTCTTACTGACGGCAATCAGTGTCACCTCATCCGGCCGCCGCCCGGCTCTTATGCAGGAATCCTTTACACATTTTTCCACAGTCTCTAAATTTTCCCGTATCATTTACTCCCTCCGGCTTCTTTCTTCCGCTTTCCCTCCCGCTGTGGACTTTACAGCAGGCCGGACAGATTAAGCGCTATCTGTCATTATTTCTGATTGATGAATTGATCGTCTCTGACAGATTCCGCATTCAGAACAATATAGTCATAAACGCTCAGACCGTATTTGGTGTTCGGTTTTACAATTGCATATTCGTCGTTCTCATACAAAATGGTGATCTGCTTAAAATCCGCATAACCTTTATTCATATTGTAGACACCGATCAGTGTGGCTCTCTTACTTATGGTATATGTATCCTGACCATCCAGGGAATACAGAATATCTCCTGCGCTCAGGATGGTACTGTCCAGATAATATTCCTTTGTCTCACTGTCAAAATAATACACTTCCGTCTCAAGTGTCTCCTGGGAAATCGTACCGTCATCCAGATAGCGCTGTCTGACAATACTGTCTCCGCCGTTATTGCCTCCCGGAGAGACAAAATTCTCCGGAATCAGAAAGAATTCCTTCTGTACAATGGATGACACCGGAATCTTCAGTCCTGTTTCGTCCTCCACAATCAACTCTATATCCAGAAATCTGTCTGACATGAATGTGACCAGAGAATTGGTAAAGGCAAGCTGCAGGTAAGTATTTCCGTCTCCGCCCGTGAGCAGCTTTGTCGCCCCCCATGATTCATAGCCGTTTTTGAGGAAGCGGACTTTCACATAGCCTTCTTCCTGCAGCTCCGCTCCTCTGACCGCCTCGATGGGAATCACCACGGACCAGTTTTCATTGGTTGACAGTTTATATACGGCATCACCGGAGGCCAACAGAGAATTTCCTGTCATTCTCTTTTTCTCATAAGTCTCCTCTTCCCAGAGCTGTTCCGTGATATTCTGGGCGGACAGATTCTCATAGCCGTCCGTCCAGTAGGCCACAATTCCCGTGGCCGGCGCAAAAGCGCGATTCACAATGCTGACGCCGGCCGTGCTGCTCAGATCGTCCACACTCTTCAGCATATTTTCACCCGCAAGCTTCAGCACCGTATTTTTCAATGAGTATTTAAAGTCATATATGCTGTCATATCGATTCTCTTCAAATCCGTGAGCATAATTGACAATTTCACTGCGGAATTCCGCCAGCTCCTTATCGGACAGAGAGTTTTCGCCAAGATTCATACTCTCAAGTGCCTCATTGAGCCTGCCCGTCTCATCCACAATATATACCAGGTCATTTTTGGCCACACGTTCCCCTTCCCTGGCATAATAATTTACATATCCGGTTTCCTGGGCATAAACCACAGTCTCGTCACGCAATATAATTCCCCGGTAAATCGTATCGGCGGCAAGTGACCCCTCTTTCACCTCATAGCGCACAATATGGCTGGTCTGAAAGTACATAATGACACAGATAACCACATAGATAAAAATAACACTGAAAATAATCATTCCGATATTCAGATTCAGAGGTTTTCTGTATTTTTTAATCTTACTTTTTGCCACTCTCCTGCCTCCATGCAAAAGCCCCGGCAAATTGTTCCGAGGCTTTCATGTGTAACCATCTTCCATTTTCATCCCAGACTCCCCACCCGGCAGTTCCGCCATGAATGAAAATCCGGGAGTCCGGTTAATGCACACAACCTGGAAAATATGCAGGCTGGCGCGCATTCCCTACAGGGATACTATAATCTTGTCTTTCCATTCGGCCGGAATTTCCGTCTCATCCAGAGAGATACTTAAAATAAAGTCCACTTCGAATATTTTGCTGAGTTTTTCCAATTTTTCCAATGTGGGTGTAATATCCTGCTCTTCCAGGCACGCAATCGTCAGAAAGCTGTCAAAATATACCTGCTGCAGATCGTGATCCTGGGATATGATACCGCTTACAAAACCGATGAATTCCCTGCTGCTCTCAATCATGAACTGCGAAATGTCAATCAGGCGTACTTTATTGTTCAGCTCGAACATATGCTTTTTGCTCTTATCCAGATATACGATATTACCTGAAATTTCCTTGATTTCGCTGTTCACCTTATCCAATAGCTGCTTTGTCTTACCCTTACCCTTTTTGCCTACAATTAACTGAACCATTGGAAACCCTCCTATAGTATTAATATTGTATTGCC
>JAAWLQ010000182.1 GCA_022797995.1 Lachnospiraceae bacterium | reverse complement strand
TCCAGTCATAGTAGGCCCGGAAGGATACACCCCATCCCTCTATCCACTTTTTGGCAGTATAGGTGGTAGAATCCGCTCCACTGTAGGAAATGTGGAAGGCTACCATGGTCCGGCCGGTTCCCTTGTAGTCGGGAATGATATCTCTGTCAGGGTCCACGGTCACAGAGACCTGGGTGCTGTCCCAGCTTCTGGTTCTGGTCATGTAGTCACCCTTTGTATCCAGCTCCTTAATGCGGCCTGCGGTCACAGGAGTGGAGGCGTCGAACTGCATTCCATAGGGAAGGAGGTCATAGAACACCACATGCTTCCTGCCCGGGGACATGAGCTCCTGCTCCGACTTCGTCAGGTAGTCCAGACAGCTTCTGTCATAGATCTCATAGCCGTCATAGGCCGTCAGATAGTAATCCACCAGCACGCGGTTATTCTTCGCGTCGTTCTTGCTGGTGTATTTCTTGTTGGCCCGGGATGTCATGTTGAGCCAGCTTACATCCCGGAAGGCGTTATCACGATACAGGAGATTACCATATAACTGTTCCGTTTTTGTTTTCAGTTCTTCTCTTCCTGCATAGTTAGTATTGCCGGTAGAAGAATCCATGCTGTCACAGACTATGGTTTCCGCCTCGCCGTTTTTCTGGATCCCCATGACGCCGGATAAGTTCTCGAACTGAATTACAGGACTGACATTATACTCTGCTCCCTGCTGACGGTCATTTACAATCTCTCCCATCTTCGTCGAATTGTGTCTGAATCGCACTGTCACTTTGATCTCGCAGGTAGTTCTGTAATCGATGGATTCGTGTACTGCCATTACCCGGTAAGGCTCCCTGGCTATCTGGTCCTCATTAAAGGAATAGGTGGCATTTCCCTTTTCATCCATAGAGACGGTACCTGCCAGTTCCCAGCTTTCTCCGGTATTTTCCTCCTCGGTATTCTCCTCTTCTTCCTTTGCTTCCCCGGCAGCGGGTCTGGCAAACATGGCATAAATCTTTACATCACCAAAGCTTTCAGCCAGCTTATTCGCTTCTACCAGAGCCTGACGCTCGGAGTCGACCATTTTATCTTCATAGATATCATAGCCATAGTCTCTCTGCTTGATGGTGATGCTGGAAAAGTAATAGTCCTCCGCTCCCAGCAGCTTTTCGTTCTCTCCTTTTTCCCCAGTATGTACATAGAGAAAGTCATCTGTGGTTGTAAGGGTATAAGAGGTTCCCGGTTTATATTCTCCCAGCTGGTCGCCGTTCACATAGTGGGTAGTTCCATAACCATTCATATAGCTGGTAACGAGAAAGGGAATCTCTCCGTAATCTTCTCCTTTTTCCCTTGCCCGCCTGTAAGCTTCCAGCCATCCAGTGTACTCCGTGGTGTCATTGGCGTCGCTCCAGCTGTTTCTCTTTATGACATTGATGGTATTACCATCGTAGCTCCAGTCGTAATTCTTGTAGCTCCAGGTGGAGGGGGTGGCGTCCATAACTACTTCGCTGTCTATACCATCCAAAGGGAGCAGGGTTACTTTGATATCGTTCTGCACCGCGGTATTGGCTTCCACTTTATCAGCCGGGTAAGCTGTGACCACCCAGAAGCGATGGCCCCAGGATTTCTCCTCGTCGCTGACAGCGGCTTCGTACTCCATGCTGTAAGGAACTACAGGCACATTATACACTGTTGTAGGGTCCGAGTGGTCCTTATAGCCCACCACTCTTGCCCCGACATCTTCACCGTCTACCTTTGGCATATCCTCTACAGACAATCTCCACGGCTGGGTGGCGCTTCCTGTTATCTTCACATCCCATACCACATAGCGGTATGCAGGATTCAGTTTCTCTTTTCCGCCTTCATCTATGATAAAATCATAGTCCACATCGTCCACATATCTCTTTACCTGACTCAGTGTATACAGGCCCGGTGCGTATTTTCTTCCCGCCTCGTAATAGGGGGTCTTAACCACACTGTTCAGTGATACGGAGGAGTTAATGCGACCTGTGAGTGTATTCGCACTGGCATTTATATAGGCCTCTCCCCCTATTGAAATCTGCGGCATTTTGCTCCAGCTGGTCTCGTCTGCAATCTCCATCAGCTGCAGATTGCTGTAGAGTACCTGCCAGGCGGCGTTGGTGCCGGAGGCTATAGGTTTGTAATTGTAGAAAACCAGATAAGGGGTTGCATCACTGAACTGGGATGTTTTTACGGTTTCGTATGCATTTGTATAATAGTAATTAAAGGAAGTACTTTTGCTGGTGTTTGCCACAGGATTTCCGTTGTCATCCCAGGCCGTAGGCGGAACGCCAATATCATTCGGTGTGGCATATTGTGTCGCCGCTCTTCTTCTGTTTCTGTATTCAAAAAGCCATCCGTCAATTCTAATCTTCACTTCTCCCGCCTCGAAATCTCTGCTGGCATGGAATTCCATCTGATATTTCAGGCTGAAGTCGTCGGTCTTCGTCACATTGTATCTGTCGGCTTCATTTACATAGTAGGTGTCAAAGCTCCAGGTACCATCGTTTGCCGTATAGTTCCGTTCACTGCCCAGCACTCTGGCGGCCCGAAATCTGGTGGCACCTGCCGTCTCCATGGACAGGCCGGTCAGCTCATCCAGCGACATCAGGTCGCTGAAATCTTCCTCTTCTATCTCAGGTACCGGCGTCTGGCCGGGTGCCGGGGACTGAGATGCTTCCGGAGTCACCTCAGGTTTGGGAGACTGTACAGCCTCGGGTGTCTGGGTCTGTGCCGGACTCTCTGTCTTCTCAGGGGCCTGTGTGTTCTCCGGATTCCCGGTGGTCTCCGGAGCCGGGGTAGCCTCCGGATTCTCGGTGGTCTCCGGGACTGGGGTAGCCTTCGGATTCTCGGTGCTGTCAGGACCTAACGTATTCTCCGGGTTCCCGGTGCTGTCAGGATCCTGAGTGGTCTCCGGAGCCGGTGTGCCGTCAGGTGCCGGCGTGGTGTCGGAAGGTGTTTCTTCTATATTAATATTCTCTTTCTCATTCTGGTCATCATCTGCGGGGGCGCCGTCCTTTTTCGTATCCCCACCGGTTGCTTCAGCTTTGTCCTGAGAAGTATCCGAAGAATTGTCCTCTGCGGGCCGGACGACAGATTCGGAATTCTGGCCGGTTTCCACAGCGGCACTCTTCTCTTCAGGCATCGGGCTTTCCACAGTCGTATTCGATGCTTCCGCTGTCACATAGGGAGAGCCGATGGAAAATGTCATGCACAGGACAAGCGCTATGCTGATAAATCTTCTGATTCCTTTTCTCTTTTTCCTGTTTATATGGAGTTTCATATGTCATATCCTCCTCTATTCTCCAAGAATTTCATCAAACAGCTGAAGTAATTCGATGACGCTTCTGAATACTATCTCCTGATTCTCATCCTGCCAGATCAGCCTTCCCTGCCAGGAATGATGCTCCCTGAAGAGAACCTGAATCCGAAAAACGGAACATTTCCTGTCCTTTTCATCCTCTCTGGGAACCAATGGCAGAGCACGGTTCGGACAATCCTCCAGGTCTACCAGACTGTTCAAAAGAAGAACCATCTGAGACAGGCTCTGAATTTTTTCCTTCCCTTCCAGCCGCGGATGCTGCAGGTATCCGTTCATGATGCCATTGCTGTAGGACAGCACTGTCACCACCGCCTCCCGGCTTCGGCAGGGAATCATCTTCCCGCGTAACTCCATCCCATTGTCACCTCTTTCTCTCAGCTTTGCATTTACTTTATCTGAAATGCGTTGTTTTTCCATTGTTTTTTACAGATTCTCGACAGAAACTTTGTTCCCCGGTTCCAATTCTGATATCCGGAAGGATATGCAGGCTTTGGAATGGGAATATGTCTTGCGGAACGCTCTCTCCAGACGGTCCGTCACTAGCTGTGCGTGGTCCGGAGAGCTTCCCGTCAGCATCAGGATGTAGGATGTGGCGTCCAGCCTGGCCACGGGATCTCCTGCTCTGAGGCCGTCCAGCAATACCCGTTCCAGCCGCTTTGCATCCGTGGCGGGAACTACCTTGTTAGTCAGCCGGGCCAGCACCAGCGTGGAGGCCCCTCCGGACCTGGCGAGATGGCGCCTCTCAAGGGCCACGATTTGCTGAAAGATCCGAAAGTTGCAGAAGAAGGCGCGTCCGTCGTACTCCTCCTCGGCCACCAGCTTCAATATGTCTTCATTTCCCTGAATTCCCCTGCTCATGCCCATGGCCAATGCGTAAATCTGTTCCACATGCTCCGAAGGTGTAATCTGGAATTCATCCCAGAGCTGATCCCGGAACTGTTCGTACTGTTCCACGGCCTGTGCGGACTGGCCCAGAGAAAGCAATGCCTGCATCCGGTATGCCACGAAATCCTCCGCGGCAAAATCAACATTTTGCGCCTGTTCGCAGACTGACACCACTTCCATCCAGCGGTTCTGCTTCTGCAGCAGGGGCAGAGCCTCCCTGCAGGCATCCAGATAGAGGGTCTGGTAATACTGTCTCATGGGTATCGCCCAGTCGCTGTCATTTCCGGCCAGGAAATCTCCTTTATATAAGGAAATAACTCTGGAAAGTGTCTCCGCACCTGTGTCTTCCGGCTGTCTCCTGGCTTTTATGCACGCCCGTTCAAATTCCTCCGAGTCCAGCTCTATCCGAAGCGCCGGATCCCAGGCATAGCACCCCCGCAGCGTCACAATCATATTTTCCAGCCCGGGGAACATTTCCTTCAGGTATCTCCGTATCTTGAAAAGCATGCTTCTCAACGCATTGACCGGATCGGTACTACGCTGAGACCAGAAGCGGTCGATCAGCTCTTCCGCTGAAATGTTCCTCGTATGATTCACAATCAGATATTGCAGAAAGGACATTGCCTTTTTGCCGGATGCTGTGTTCCGTTCCCATTTATCGTTCTCCCCTTTTCCCCAGGAAAAGGAACCCAGCAGTTCAAACCTGATAACCTTATTCTCATTCATTTCTATTCCATCTCCCACCCTGTAGTCAGTTGCTCCTGCTCCAGCAGTCTGTCATAGGCCTGTTCCAGCAGGATTGTGAGATTCGCTTTGATTCCTTCCTGGGTGGACTGGTACATTTTCCAGAGGCATCTGGGATTCGCTTTTTCCTCCGCCACCCTGGCGTCCCGGCTGACCCTTTTGATGCTGTGTCCCACATTTGTGCGGTCCATGGGCTTTCCCCCTGAGGTGATAAACACGGGACCTTTCGTAATTCCTTCCCGTTTCATATATTCCAGCAACTCTCCCCGCAGCACTGCCGGCAGGCGCCGCACTCTGGCGGTCATTCCATTCTGGCATTCCGAATAGATCAGGCCTCTCTGTACCGCTTCTGCCGTAAGCTGGGGGAGCTCCTGAATCCGCAGTCCAATGCCGCCCAGCGCCTTGATCAGCAGGTATGCTCTCTCCTGTCCCAGCCGCTTTGCCGCTGACAGAAGCCGAAGGTATTCCGCTCTGGTAAGCTCCGGCTGCACATCCCCCAGTATGTTGGAAAAGCTATCTATCTGCCAGTCGCGGTGGTTGAGATATTGCATGAGGCTGTTCCAGACGGATATGCGCATATTGACGGTCCGGGGCTTAAAGCCCTGTCCCTCCAGCCACTGCTTCCACAGGGCTCCGCCGGATGCGCTGAGCACTCCGCCGTCCGGCAGGGTGTTTTTCAACAGCAGCAATGTCCTGCGGTATTCCTGCAGCGAAGCCTGGCTGAAGCCTTTTCCCGCCAGATGCGCAAGGAATTGTTCCAGTATCTCCGGCGTCAGCCTTTCTTCCATTTTTGAGTCCGATTTCATTTCCGAAACAAGCATCTTTTCTCCTTTCCCACTGATATCCTCGCAGAAAAAATTGCTTATTTAACGTAGTTGTTACATGCAACAAATTCACCATTTTGAGGATAGAGCGCCACACCATTTTTTCAGAAAAGCGGAAAAACATATTATCTGAAACACCTTTTGGTTTTTCTTCCTCCCGCAATGAATTTGTTCAAAAAAGAAAAAGACACAGCAAATACTGTATCTTTTGAAAAACGGGAAAAAATATAACAAAAAAGAAACCTGGAAAACTGCTTTTCCAGATTTCTTTTTTGTCATGCTGATATTCCCAAAAATGAGTCTGAATCCGTCACTTTCCCAATGGCTTGCGCATAAAATAATCTTGAAAATCCTATATCAGCGTGCTATACTATAGCAAGAAACAGACAGATCAGGATTCCTCTTATTCTTACATGGAACAAAATGGTGAATTTGTGACAATTCACATAAGCATTCTTTTTTTCAGCTGACCAGCCCCAGCCTTTCTATCTGTCGGGCATGTGTTTCCCCGGTGGAAATCAGATAAATACGTGTCGTTTCTATGCTGCTGTGTCCCAGCACATCCGCAAGTTTTACGATATCCTTACACATTTTATAAAAGGTTCTGGCAAATAAATGTCTCAGGTTGTGTGGGAAGACTTTGGTCGGACTCACATTTGCCTCCGCACACAGGCGTTTCATCTCACCCCAGATTTGTCGCCGGCACATACTTTTTCCATTTTTGGTTACGAAAATCTCACCTGACGTGATCTTTCGTTTTTTGGCATAATCCCGTAGCTTTTTGCAGAGTTTTCCGGGAATCAGAATCGTCCTGATTTTTCCTTTCAATGAGATGTCCGCCCGTCTCCGTCTGAGTGTCTCCATGGTAATGTATTTCACCTCCGATACCCGGATTCCGGTGGAGCAGATCGTTTCCAGCAACAGTTTCAGTCGAATATTTCCCTGCTTTTCCGCTATCTGCAGGAGACGTTCATATTCCGTCCGGCTCAGTTCCCGATCCTGGTCCCGAAAGGTTCTGCGCTGTATTTTCAGGAATTTGACTCCGCACTCTTTCCAGCCCATGGCGCTGACAAATCCGTTCATCGAGGAGAGCATGGCGTTGATCGTAACCGGAGCATAGCCCGTTTTCACCAGATATGTCTTCCATCCGGACAGGAGTTCTTTGTCTATGGTCACACTGTCGACCTGGACGACCTTTGGCTCCACGATGATAGCCTGATCGTTATCTGCCCTGGCACCGGCAATCTGGTCGGCTTTTGGCTCCGCAACCTGCCCTGTTTTATCCTGGCCATATTCATTATATCCGGCGGTCAACGAATTTTCCGTGTGTACTTGATTGCTTTTCACCCATGTAATAAAAGCCCGGATATCTCTCAGGTATTTCTTCACAGTGCTCTCTGCGTATTCCTCCTGCAACAGCCGTTTCCGGTATCCTGCGATCATTTCATGATTGATCTGGTGTGTCATGCTCCTGTTCTCCTTTATCTGTAGTGGAAGTCTGCGATTTCTTTCCTATTATACTGTAAATCTTCCGGTGCTGACAGCCGTTTTCCATTCTTTCCCATGGGGCGTGCTTTTGTCTGCAGGCAGGTTCCTGTTCGCAGACCGGAGATTTGCTTGCAGCCTTTTTCAGATTCCGGCTCATAGTGGTGCCCTTACTGTTTGACCAGGGGCTTCGTCGTTGGTTACACGTATTCAGGATTTTCTGCAGTTAGATTTCGTCCGTATCGGATAAAAAAGTGCCTTCGACACCGTTCTGATTCCATGTCCATCTGGCGACGGGCTTTCCGATAATGTAAAAAAACGAGACTGTCAAGGATAATGACAGCCCCGTTGAAACTTCCTGATAGTACTTTCACTGCAAAAGGATCAATTCTAATTTGCCATGCAGAATTCCTCGTACAGACGTGCTCTGGCATCTTTGTCCCGCACGGCCAGCTTCGCATCCTCGTCTCTTCCCAGGGAATACAGCTTCTCCAGCAACGTGGCCAGCATGGTTTCGCCGATTTCTTCGCCAATCTTTTTGCCTCTTGCCTCCAGCATATCAATATACTCGCACATA